>NZ_JADYVV010000049.1:0-67824 GCF_020194035.1 Bradyrhizobium sp. BRP56 | reverse complement strand
AGATCGTCCCGCCGATATTGCTCCCGAGTGATCTTGGTCCAGGGCATCGTGCTCTCCCTCGAATCTTTGCAAATCCGATGGAATCACACCCCACTGAGATCACTCACCCATTTTTCAGTCAGGCTCTCAGGATGACGGGTTTGATCCCGGCGCTCACAGTTCAAGCGCGATCAGCCCCACCCTCAATTCCCCGTCTGCAGTTCGCCGAAGCGGTCCCAGGTCTTGCCGTTGAAGCGCATCAGTTGCATCTGATCGACCGGCACGTGGTCGGCCGGCGAGGTGTTGACCTTGATGCCCGGCAGCAGCATCGGCAATTCCAGGCCCTTGATCGCGAATGCCTGACGCAGGATGTTCTCGGTCGAGAGATCGTCGCCGCAGGCCTTGAGCACCGCCTCCAGCGCCATCGCGCTGTTGTAGGCGTTGACGTAGTTGGTGTCGTGCTGGTCGCCTTCCGGCACGTATCTGGTCATGAACTCGCGCCAGCCCTTCATGCCGGGATCGTCGCTCCATGCCGGGTCGTCCGGATCCTTCACATAGGCCGTGGAGATGATGCCGGTGCCGGCCTCGAGGCCGGCAGGCTGCATCACGGTCGAGATCCACACCGCTGTGTTGGACAGGAACGTCATCGGCCGCCAGCCGATCTCAAAGGCCTTGCGGATCGACTGCGCCGCGAATTTCGGCGTCGCCGCGATCACGAAGACGTCGGCATTGGTGGCCTTCAGCTTGACGATCTGGGAGTCGATCGTCGGGTCCGTGATCTCATAGGTCGCAACGGTGACGACGGCATCATACTTCTCGCCGAGCACGTCCTTGAGGCCGGCGAGATAGTCGCGGCCGTAGTCGTCGTTCTGCGAGATGACGGCGAACCTTGCATTCGGATTCTTCGCCAGCGCATAGCGCGCATAGAGCCGTGCCTCGTGGCGGAACGGCGCCTGCACGCCCATCGTCGCCTGCGGGAATTGCGTGACGTCGCCGAATTTCGAGGCGCCGGAGGCCAGGAACAGCTGCGGGATGTTCTTGCCCTGCAGGTACTTTGCGATCGCGGTGTTGTGCGCGGTGCCGATCGAGGAGAAGATCAGCGCGACCTCGTCGCTCTCGACGAGGCGGCGCGTCTGCTCCACCGTCTTCGGCGGCGCGTAGGAATCGTCCAGCGAGATGAAGTTGATCTTGCGGCCATTGATGCCGCCGCGATCGTTCAGCATCCTGAAATAGCCGGCTTCGCCCTTGCCGAGCGCGCCGAACGCCGACACCGGCCCGCTATAGGGCATGGTCTGGCCGATCCTGATTTCGGTTGATGTGACGCCGCGCATCTCGGCGGCGATGGAAGACGTGGGCAGCAGCAGGAACGAAATGGCGCCAAGCGCGCCGAATGCCTTGCGCATCGGCCTCCCCTCCCCTTTTTCTTGCCGCGCCTTCAGACAACGCGGCCGTGCCGTTTGACGGCTTGGCGCGAGGATGCCACGGTGTTGCAGCGGAGGCCACGGATATTCGAAAGGCGCGATCTCAGCGCTTGCCGCGGTCCTTGGCGGGGATCACGAATTTCAGTCCCGACCAGACGTCATCGACCGCACAGACCTTGACGTCGACCAGGCCGTTCGCGAGCCCGGTCGCGCGGACCTCCTTCTCCGTAAGATCAGTCGCGACGCCCGAACTCTTCTTCGGCCACGACACCCAGATCATGCCGTCAGGGGCGATCGCCTGACGATAACGCCGCAGCTTGGCCGCAAACCCCTCGGCCTTGGCGGCGAACAGGTGCACGGCATCGAGCGGTGCCCGTGCGGTCTTCGTCACCAGCACATCGGCGGGCAGTTTGCCGACAACGTCGCCGTAGGGAACGGACAACCCGTCGACAAAAATACAAAAGCCCGGCTTGAGGCCGAGCTTTTGCACGACTGGTTTGCCGGACGTGCCGGCCATCGCGGGCGAGGCTTACGCCTGCGGCTGCGGCTCCATGCCGGTGTCCGGATCGGGACGCGGGCGCGGCTTGCCGGCCGGCGGCACGGCGGAGGCGCGCGGCGTCGACGGCTCCAGCACCGACTCCCGGTTGGGCTTCTTGCCCTTCAAGAGGTCGATGATCTCGTCGCCGGTCAGCGTCTCGAACTCGAGCAGGCCCTTGGCGAGCGCCTCGAGATCCTCGCGCTTCTCGGTGAGGATCTTGGTCGCCTCGTTGTAGCCTTCCTCGACCAGACGCCTGATCTCGGAGTCGATTTTCTGGACGGTCGCCTCCGATGCGTTCTGCGTGCGCGAGACCGACATGCCGAGGAACACCTCGTCCTGGTTCTCGCCGTAGGAGACGGTGCCGAGCTCTTCCGAGAGGCCCCAGCGCGTCACCATCATGCGGGCAAGGCGGGTCGCCTGCTCGATGTCGGAGGCGGCGCCCGAGGTCACCTTCTCGCGGCCGAAGATCAACTCTTCGGCGACGCGGCCACCCATCATGATGGCGAGGCGCGAGGTCATCTGCTCGAGTGACATCGACAGCTTGTCGCGCTCGGGCAGCTGCATCACCATGCCCAGCGCACGGCCGCGCGGAATGATGGTCGCCTTGTGGATCGGATCGGTCGCGACGACGTTGAGGCCGACGATGGCGTGGCCGCCCTCGTGATAGGCCGTCAGCAGCTTCTCTTCCTCGGTCATCACGAGCGACTTGCGCTCGGCGCCCATCATCACCTTGTCCTTGGCCTCTTCGAACTCGGCCTGCGTCACCATCCGCTTGTTGCGGCGGGCGGCGGTCAGCGCAGCCTCGTTGACGAGGTTCATCAGGTCGGCGCCCGAGAAGCCCGGGGTGCCGCGCGCGATGGTCTTGAGGTTGATATCCGGCGCCAGCGGCACCTTGCGAACGTGAACCTTGAGGATCTGCTCGCGGCCGACGACGTCCGGGTTCGGCACCACGACCTGGCGGTCGAAGCGGCCGGGACGCAGCAGCGCGGGATCGAGCACGTCGGGACGGTTGGTCGCCGCGATCAGGATCACGCCCTCATTGGCCTCGAAGCCGTCCATCTCGACCAGCAGCTGGTTCAGCGTCTGCTCGCGCTCATCGTTGCCGCCGCCGAGGCCGGCGCCGCGATGACGGCCGACCGCGTCGATTTCGTCGATGAAGATAATGCAGGGCGCGTTCTTCTTGGCCTGCTCGAACATGTCGCGGACGCGGCTCGCGCCGACGCCGACGAACATCTCGACGAAGTCAGAACCGGAGATGGTGAAGAACGGCACGTTGGCTTCGCCCGCGACCGCGCGCGCGATCAGCGTCTTGCCGGTGCCGGGAGGGCCGACCAGCAGCACGCCGCGCGGAATCCGTCCGCCGAGCCGCTGGAATTTGCCGGGGTCGCGGAGGAATTCGACGATCTCCTGCAGGTCCTGCTTGGCCTCGTCGACACCCGCGACGTCCTCGAATGTGACGCGGCCATGCGCCTCGGTCAGCATCTTGGCGCGCGACTTGCCAAAGCCCATCGCCTTGCCGGCGCCGCCCTGCATCTGCCGCGACAGGAATATCCACACGCCGATCAGCGCGATGAACGGCAACCAGGAGACGAGCAGCGAGACGAACCACGGCACGTTGTCGCCGGGCGCCTTCGCGGTGATCTGCACCTTGGCGTCAAAGAGGCGCTTCACGAGCGTCGGATCGCTCGGCGCGTAGGTCTGGAAGCTCGTGCCGTTGTTGAAGGTGCCGTGAATCTCCGGCCCCTGGATCACGACGTCGCGGACATGGCCCTGATCGACCTCAGTGAGAAGCTGCGAGAACGAGATGTCCGAGGACGACGAGCGCTGGCCAGGATTCTGGAAAAGCGTGAACAACGCCAGCAACAGCAGGACAATGATGACCCAGAGGGCGAAATTCCGCAGATTGGCGTTCATGGTCTTCCTTCGTGGTCGCGCGGATCGCGGCCTCTCTCTATCCTTGGGCAGGCTCTGTGGGAATCCCCAGGGAATCCATCCCGTCGATGGCATACAATTTAGGTGCCGCTGGGGTAGATGCCAAGGGAACCACGCACGACTATTTACCGCATCCTAGCGCGATTCCCGGTCAAAAAATGGCGCTGAATCCGGTGTTTTTCCGGGGTGGTTAAGCCTCTTTGCCCGATTATGACAGCGATTGAAACAATCGAACCCGGCTCAGCGAGAGCGCCCCCGGCGGGGTGGCGCCGGCCCGATCCTGATCCGGCCGGCGGCGATGCTGATGACCGCTCCGGCAAGGGTCTGTTTCAGCCTGGATTCGCGTTTTCCCAAAGTCCCATCCAAGGCCTCGTCCATCGCGGCGAGCAGGGTTTCGACCTTGCCGAGCTCGGCCGGGCCCTCATGTCCGACGCGGTCGATGGCGCGCTTGAGCAGACGGACGCGGATTTCCTCGGGCATTACTGCGAACAGTGCAGCATCGAAGCCCGTGCCGGAATTATCCTCGCTCTTCAACGCAAGATAGTGCTCGGCGCCGTCGACCAGCACCTCCAGCGCGGCGTTGGCGCGCGCGATCCGCGCGGCAAGCCGCGCCAGGTTCCGCGCGTCGCCGCCCTCCGCCGCGAGCATCGGCATCAGCGCGCGCAGCCGCGGACGCGTGAAGGATCGGTCGCGGTTGGTCGGATCGTCGGCAAAGCCGATGCGCGCCTTCTGCAGCGTCGCGATCAGCTGGGCCTTGGAGATGTCGAGCAGCGGCCGTGTCAGCAAGACGCCATCGCGCTCGGTCTCGCGCGCCATTGCCGAGAGGCCCGCAACGCCGCTGCCGCGCAGCATCCGCATCAACAGCGTCTCGGCCTGATCGTCACGGGTGTGCGCGGTCAAAATATGCGTGGCGCCATGCTTGCGTGCGGCCTGCGCGAGCAGTCGATAGCGGGCCGCGCGCGCCGCTGCCGGCACGCCGGTTCCAGGCTTTGGTCCAGTCCAACGCAACGTGTGATGCGGCAGCTCGAGACTTCGCGCCAGCCGCTTGACGTCGCGCGCCTCGCGAGCCGCTTCAGGACGCAGGCCGTGATCGACCGTGACCGCCACCAGCCGCGGTCCCTGCGCGAGCGCGCGGCGCCAGCGCGCGGCGAGCCACATCAGCGCGACTGAATCGGGACCGCCGGACACCGCAAGCAGGAGCGCCGGCGCGCCCGCAAGGCCTGCGAACAGGCGCTTGGCGTCCCTTGCCGGGATGGCGGATTGATCGTCGGGCATCGCAAAACCAGCTGCTGGCGGAGAGGCCGGAAGCGGCCTTCCCGCATCTGGTTTAGCACTTCACGCGCTTCTGCTCGCGGTCAACCGCAGCCTTGACCCCGCCGGACGCGCGCGGGTACTTCCGCGTGATCTCGCCGAACGCTGCGCAGGCCGCTTCCTTTTCCTTCAGCGCAGCCAGCGACTGGCCGAGCCGCAGCAGGGCGTCGGGCGCCTTCGCGGATTTGTCGAACTTGGTGGTCACGCCGAGGAAGGTCTCCGCAGCGTCGCGATATTGCTGGCGCTGGAAATAGCTTTCGCCGAGCCAGTATTGCGAGTCCGCCACCAGGGGATCGTTCGGATACTTCTGGCCGAAGTTCTTCATCGTCTCTTCGGCGAGCGCATAGTCCTTGCGCTGCATATAGCCGATGCCGAGGTCGAACTCGTCCTTCGACGTCGCCGACGGCGGCAGCGTGGTCAGGGCTGCGCTCGCGCCGGGCGCACGCTGCGGGCTGGTGTTGCCGAGATTGAGCGGCTCGCCTGCGCCACGGCCGCCGGGCGCACCAACCGCCGCCTCACTGGGCATCGGCATCCCGCCGCCGCCAAGTGCGCGCGGCGCCCCTGGGGCATTCGGGTTCTGGTTCGGATCGAAGGCATCGCCGCGGCCGCGGCGGCCGGAAGCCGCCGGCGCCGGCTCCTGCGCGATCGGCGCAGGCGCCGCGATCTGCTGCTGCTGGTCATAGCCACCCTGCGGCGGCCGGCCATATCCTTGCTGCGGCTGGCCGTAGCCTTGCTGGGGCTGGCCGTAGCCCGGCTGCGCTTGCGGGTAGGCCTGCGGTTGCTGCGCCGGTGGCGCCGCCGCAACGGGTTGGCCCGCCGGAGCCTGTCCAGCTGGGCCGGGCGGTTGCCCGCCAAGCTGCCGCAGCCGCTCCTCGAGCTGGCGGTTACGGTATTGCAGTTCCTCGTTCTGGCCGGTCAGCTGCCGCAGCTGGTTCTCGAGTCGCTCGATCCGCATTTCAGCATCGGAATCGTCGGATTGGGCAAACACTGGCGCGGAAACGGCGAGCAACGCCGCGATCGCCGCGGCGGAGGTAAGAAAATGAATCCTGGATGACATTTTGCCCTGACGACGAGATCGACGTGAAAAGCGAGCGACATTGAAAGACGGAGTACGCCGGAATTGTGACTGGCACTTCAAATCCGGGACAGCGTCGCGGGATACCGGTTTAGTACGGACGCTGGAACAAGCAAGCGGCCAATTGCGCGCAGCTTCGTTCATCTTGATGACGGCGGGCCGGGCCTTCCACGCGGCCAAAACAAAACCGGCGCCCGAAGGCGCCGGATTGAAAACACTCATTCAGGTTCGCGTCAGGAGCTGGCGTTCAGCACGGTGACGGCGCGACGATTCTGCGACCAGCAGGAGATGTCGTTACAGACCGCGACCGGACGCTCCTTGCCGTAGGAAATGGTGCGCATCCGGCTCGGATCGATGCCGCGCGAGGCAAGGTAAGCGCGGACCGACTGGGCACGGCGGGCACCGAGCGCGATGTTGTATTCGCGGGTGCCGCGCTCGTCGGCATGACCTTCGATGGTGAAGGAGTAACGGTTATAGGTCTGCAGCCACTGCGCCTGCTTGTCGAGGGTCGCCGTCGCCTGCGGGCTGAGATCGGTCTGATCGCTCTCAAAGAACACGCGGTCGCCGACATTGACCACGAAATCCTGCTGGCTGCCCGGGGTCGCGGCGCCCCCAATCGCGCCATTGGCGTCCAACGGGTTCTTGTTGGCGCAGGCGCCCATCGACAGCGCCACCGCCAGAACCGCAACCAGCTTCATACCCTGGAGATAATTCATTCCCGGAGCCTCCACGCTCGCGCTCTTCGTACTACCCAATCGGTCTACAGGGCGATGGTTAAGCGAACGTTCCGTCAACCTTGACGAGACCTTGCTGAACCCCATCAAATGCCAGGCAATGGCGAAAAGCGCGCCCGATGGTTAATGGGTGGCAAATGTGGCGCGATGGTGAAGGGAAGGCAAGGTTCGCGGGAACCGGCCGCTTTTGCAGGACAATTTGGCCTGCGCGCAACAGTCGATCGACACTGAATCGATGAGAATGCCGCTTCCCTCAGGGATTCGGCACGATCGAAGCGCGCTCGAACGGCTGCACGAAGCCGTCGGGCTGCAACTGGCCTTCGCGGTCGAACAGCATGCGCCGCTCGAAGGCGCTGGAGCGCAGGAAGGGATAGCGGGCCAGCACGCGTTCCCGCACCGTCGGCAAATGCGACGCCATCAAGCCGACCGGCTTCACCAGCCCGGGATAGAGCCGCGGCTCCGACCAGGTCTCGTGCAGGAACACACGCCGGTAGAACGCCATGTGCTCGGGCCGGACCGGCGCCAGGCCGTAATCGGCGTTGAAGTGCACGCCCGCGGTCGAGCCGAGGCGCACGGTGACATAGGGCAGTTCCGGGACGTTCCGGGCCTTTTCGGGATCCGCGACGAAGCGCGTCGAGTCGATGAAGACCAGACCCTGATCAAGCTTCGGCAGCAGCACGTCGCCGAACACCTCGAGCGTCGGTGAGGTGCGCCATTCCGGCGTCACCACGGTGATGCGGATCGAGCTGCAGAGTTCGCCCTGCAGATAGACACCAAACACCCAGGCATTCGGCGCATCATCGAACTGATCGACGACCCGCTCGTCCGCCGAGGGCCGGATCGCGCCTTCGCGCAGATAGGCGCGATAGCGAAGCCGGTAGATCTCGTCTTTCTGTTCCGGGGTCTGAGCGAGGCGGTAATCGACTTGATCCAGAGGGTCCGCAAGCCTTCCTGTCGCGGGCTTGATGGCTTCGGCCGCGGACCTCATTTGGTACTCCCTGAACAACGCAACAACTTCAACGCGCGGCCAAAAGATTAACAGCTTCTTAATTTCCGTCAAAGCAATCGAGGCAATACAGTTAACCTCTCGCCGCGAGGGTACGCTACGAATGGTGCAGCCGAAGGCTCTCACAACTATCGATTGAGGGTATTGCGCCGGGTCAAGCGATCGAGCGCGAGGGAACCACGTGCAGTTGCTCGTCGGTCCGCCGGCCGTGCGAGGCATTGAGCAGCTGGCGGATGCGGACGGAGGGAACCGGCCGGCTGAACAGGTATCCCTGTGCTTCGGTCACCGCGCCATCGGCGCTGATCAGTTCGAGCTGCTCATTGGTCTCGATGCCCTCGACCACGACCGACATGCCGAGATCCGCCGACAGCCGCGCCACCCCGCGCAGCAGGGTCAGCGGACGGTCGCTGTCGATGCCTTCGAGGAAGGACCGGTCGATCTTGACCTTCTGCAGCGGGAAATTGTGCAGGTAGCTGAGCGACGAGTATCCGGTGCCGAAATCGTCCAGCGAGATCCGCACGCCGAGCGAGCGCAACTGGGACAGCAGGTCGTGGGTCAGCTCGGTGTTGTGCAGCAGCGAGGATTCGGTGATCTCGATCTCGAGCCGGTGCGCCGGCAGGCCGGAGACCTCGAGCGCGTAGCGAACCTCGCTCAGCACGTCGCGCTGGTGGAACTGCTGCGGCGAGAAGTTGACCGCGACGCTGACCGCCTCGGGCCACTTCATGCATTCCATGCAGGCCTTGCGAAGGATCCAGCGGCCGAGATCGACGATCAGGCCCATGTCCTCGGCAACCGGAATGATGTCGACCGGAGAGACCGTGCCGCGCGCCGGATGGTTCCAGCGCAACAGGGCCTCGCAGGTGCTCACCTTGCCGGACTTCAGGTTGATCAGCGGCTGGTAGAACAGCTCGAATTCCTCGTTGGCGAGCGCCTTGCGCAGGTCGAGCTCGAGGATGCGACGGGCCTCGACGGTCTGCGCCATCTCGTCGCGGAAGAAGCAGAAGGTACCGCGGCCGTCGGCCTTGGCGCGGTAGAGCGCCATGTCGGCGTTCTTCAGCAATGTGTCGGCGCCGACGCCGGGCGCGGTCATCGCGATGCCGACGCTGGCTCCGATCTCGACCAGGTGGTTGTCGATCTTGTAGCGCTCGCTGAGGCGGTCGACGATGCGCCGCGCCAGTGCTGCAGCGTCCTCGTGCGAGTGGATGTTCTGCTGGAACACCACGAACTCGTCGCCGCCGAACCGCGCCACGAAATCCTCCGGCCGCAGCATCTCGCGCAGCCGCTCGGCGACCGCGCAGAGCAGCTGGTCGCCGCAGGGATGGCCGAGCGTATCGTTGACCTGCTTGAACTGGTCGAGGTCGACGAACAGTAATGCGGAGCGATGGTCGCCGTGCTGCATGGCGAGCAGCCGGCCGATTTCGTCGCGGAAATTGACGCGGTTGGGCAGCGCGGTCAGCTCGTCGTAGCGCGCGAGGTGGCTGATCCGGGCCTCGGCGTCCTTGCGCTCGGTGATGTCCTCGACCAGCACCACAGTGCCGCCGCCGGCCATCGGCTGGAAGGTCCAGTCGAGCGAGCGGTTCTTGGTTGGGTCGGGGTCGCTGGTGACGATATCGCCGCGCTGCGAGCTCTCGATCTCGTAGAGGATCTGCTGTGCGGCCGCGGCCGAGATCGAGCCGGACAGGACGCAGGCGTTGCAGATGTCGGTGGCGCTGGCGCCGCGCTGCACGAAATCGTCCGACAGCTGCATCATCTCGATGAAGCGGTGGTTCATCACCGCAACGCGGCCGTCGGCGCTGAACATGCAGAGGCCGTGCGGCATGTTGTTCAGCGCGGTATCGAACTGGCCCGCCAGCGCGGCCTCGCGCTCCTTGGCGATCCAGGCGTTGACGTAGATGCGTTGCAGGCTGGAGGTCAGGTGCCGGATGGCGCTGAAGAACACCAGGCTGAGCAGCGCAAGGGCGATGTGATAGGGGCCGCCGACATACATCAGCGCCAGGATCAAGGGACCGATCGACATCAACAGATGCAGGTGGAAGATCTGCGGCCGGCCGAAGGTCCGCCCTACCCCCGCCGAGGTGTAGGCGACCACCGTGGTCACGCACAGCATGTGCGCGGCGGCATCATTGGTCGTCAGCAGCACGGTGACGCCCCAGATGCCGAGCGAGATGCCGTAGGCGATGGTGCCGATCCGGTAACGCTTCTCCCAGGTCACGGACTCTTCGACGGTGAGCCGGGAATTGCGCTGCTGGTAGCGGTACATCTGCAGCGCGCGCGCCAGCCCCACCACGATGAACAGCGGCACGCACAGCCAGCACAACAGATTGCTCGTGACAGCCGCAATCACGGCGCCCGCAATGGCGGGACCGAAGGCGCCGAAAATCATGGGCGCTGGGTTCATGAACAGGGAATCGACCAGTGCCGCCGAAATCGTCGGCGACATCGACCGGTCCGGTTCACCCGTCTGACTTGCAAACTGCATTGTGAGAGCGCGCGTCCTTTTCAGCTCGCACTCTTACTGATCGCAGGTGAAGTCTTTCTGAGCGAACATCGTTAGCAAGTCCTTGCCGCGCCCAGGCGACGACCGGAATTCACCATGAAATTCAGTGCGCTAGGTGAGAAGTGCTGACCGCCGCCGAGGTTCCCAGGAGCAGTCTGCACCCAGCTCACGACAACAGCGGTGACCAGGCCGGGTCGGAGGCAAAGCCCGGGGTCGGCACCCGCAGCTCGTTGCGGCCGGAGACGTCGATGGTGAACAGCGACGGGCCGCTGTTGCCGCCGGGATCGCGGAAGAACATCACGACGCGTCCGTTCGGCGCAAACGTCGGGCCTTCATTGTGGAAACCCGAGGTCAGGATGCGCTCGCCCGAGCCGTCGGGTTTCATGATGCCGATCGCGAACTGCCCGCCGCCCTGCTTGGTGAAGGCGATATAGTCGCCGCGCGGCGACCACACCGGCGTCGAATAGGTGCCGTCGCCGAACGAGATGCGCTGTGCGCCGCCGCCGGTTGCCGGCATCACGTAGATCTGCGGCTTGCCGCCGCGATCGGATTCGAAGCAGAGCCGCGTGCCGTCGGGCGCATAGGACGGCGAGGTGTCGATCGCCGGCGTGTCGGTCAGCCGCGTCATCGACTTCGAGCGCAGATCCATCACGAACAGGTTGGAGTTGCCGCCCTGCTGCAGGCTCATGATGACGCGCTGGCCGTCGGGCGAGAAGCGCGGCGAGAACGACATGCCCGGGAAGTTGCCGACGATCTCGCGCTGGCCGGTCTCGATGTTGAGCAGATAGACGCGCGGGTCGCCCTGCCCGAACTCCATATAGGTGATTTCCTGGGTCGACGGCGAGAAGCGCGGCGTCAGCACGAGATCCGAACCGCGGGTCAGGTAGCGCACATTGGCGCCGTCCTGGTCCATCAGCGCGAGACGCTTGACGCGGCGATCCGCCGAGCCGCTCTCGTCGACGAACACGACGCGGGTATCGAAATAACCCTTCTCGCCGGTCATCCGCTCGTAGATCTGATCGGAGATGATGTGCGCGATGCGCCGCCAGTATTCGGCCGAGGTATCGTACTGCTGACCGGCGAGCTGCTGGCCGGTGTTGACGTCCCAGAGCCGGAATTCCGCCTTCACTCGCCCGTTGCCCTGGCGCGTCATGCGGCCGGTCACCAGCGCCTGCGCGTTGATGCTCTTCCAGTTGTTGAAGTTCGGCGCCGCGTCGATGTTGATCTGCTTCTCGAGATAGGCGGCCTGATCGATCGGCGCGAACAAGCCGCTGCGCTTCAGGTTGTTGGTGATCACCTGCGTGACGCCGACGCCGACTTCAGCATCGCCAGGCGTGCCGGCGGCGAAGTTCGGGATCGCGATCGGCACCGGCGCGAACTCGCCCTCGGTGATGGTGATCCGCTTCTGGGCGGATGCGGGGCCGGTGAGGCCACCCAGCATCGCGCCGGCGGACGCCATTCCGGCCAGGATCTGCCGGCGGCTCGGACGGAATAGCGTGTGAGGCAAGCGGGTCTTGTCAATCATCGTTCGAACTCATGCTCGTAAACGGTAGCGTGCAATTTCAGCTCTGCCTCTCGGTGAAGGCCGGCTCGAAGAACTGCCACTCCTCAAAGAATGCAGGAGGCAATCGATAGGGCTGGCACTCGATGATCGCGCGCAGGCCACTCTCCTGATACACCCGAAGATAAGGCGTCTTCGCGTTTCCTACCACGACCGGCATGCCTTCCAGCGTGCCGTCGCGCTTCAAATGGATGGAGAACACGGCTTCTGCCATCTGTGCCTCTATTCCACCGTAAGGCTTCTTCCAGCAGCGCTCGACCTGCTGCCGGAACATCGCGCCCCAGGTCGCGGAATTGTCAGCAGCCTTGCCCTTCGCGGTGCCGAGCGCCGCATTGGCATTGAGCGTATCGCCGGTCGCCGCGGCGCGCGTCGGGTCACGCTTGTCGAGCAGGGCTGCGATCTTGCTCTGGTCGAACACGCGATCCTTCGGCTTCTGCTCCGGCGGCGGCTTGGCGGCCTGCTGCACCGGCTTCGGCGGCGGCTTCTTCTCTTCCTTCTTGATCGCTTCCGCGATCGGGTCGGGTTTCACCGGATCGGGTTTCTTCTCGACCGGCTTCGGCTCTTCCTTCGGCTTGTTCTCGACCTTCTTCGGCGGATCCGGCTTCTTGTCTTCCGGCTTCTCCACCTTCGGCGCCGGCTGCGGCGCGGTGTCGGTCACGACAGGGGGCTTTTTCTCCTCGACCTTGCCGACGGTGTCGTCGACCGGCTTGGCTTCAGCGACCTTGTCGACCAGCGGCTTGGGATTTTCCTTCTTGCCGTCCTTCTGACCGGCCATGACATGCGAGAGCTGGTCGGGCGAGATCACGTCGACGGCAACCGATTCCTCTTCGGGCATCACGTACGCCTTGGTCGACCACGACACGAGGCCCCACCCGATCACGAGGACGTGCAGGACAATCGATGCCGCCAGAGTCTTGTCGACCTTGACCTTCAAATCAGGCTTCCCCGTGCCTTGGCATGGTGGTTATCCGCCTTCCGGGATGATGACGATATTCGCCTTGAATCCCGCGGCCCGGACCTCCCCGAGCAGTTTCATCATATCCGTGTAACAGACGTCCTTGTCGCCACGCAGATAGACCACTTTTTCGGCATCCGACCGGGCGTCACCGATCGCCTTGATCTTGGCCGGAAAATCGGCGGCCGTGACCGGCGCGTCACCCAGATAGAGCTCGACATTCGAGTTGCAGCCGCCGCCGGTGCGCTTGACCGACAGTGTCAGCGGCGGCTGGTTCGACGAGATCGACTTGCCGCCGCTCGCCACCGGCAGGTCGATGTCGATGTTCGACGTCATCAGCGGCGCCGCCACCATGAAGATGATCAGCAGCACCAGCATCACGTCGACCATCGGCGTGACGTTGATCTCGGCCATGACCGGCTTGCGCCCGCCGCGGCGGCGTCTGCCACCGCCGGACCCTGCCATGCTCATCGCCATGATCGCACACCCGCAAAAGTGACCATCATCTAACTCAACCCCGCTCGTCGATCTGACGGGACAGGATGGCGGAGAACTCGTCGGCGAACCCCTCCAGGCGCGCGGCCTGCCGGTTCACCTCCGAAGTGAACTTATTGTAGAAAATAGTCGCCGGAATTGCGGCAATCAGGCCGATCGCGGTGGCAAACAGCGCTTCCGCGATACCGGGCGCCACCACCGCCAAAGAGGTGTTTTTGGAGGCCGCGATCGACTGGAAGCTCGACATGATGCCCCAAACGGTGCCGAACAGGCCGACAAAGGGACCGGCCGAGCCCACGGTGGCGAGCACCAGCAGCCGGCGTTCCAGCCGCTCCACCTCCCGGGCGATCGAGACGTTCATGACCTTCTCGATCCGCGCCTGCAGGCCGGCAAAGGACCGCGACTGGCTTTCGAAGGAGCGCTTCCACTCCCGCATCGCCGCGACGAAACAGGCCGCCATCGACTGGGTCGGCTTCGCAGAGAGGGCCCGGTAGAGTTCCTCGATCGACTGGCCGGACCAGAAAGCCTGCTCGAACTTGTCCATGGCCCGTTTGGTGCGGGCGTAGAGCAGGATCTTGTCGATTGCGATCGCCCAGACCCACACCGAGCAGGACAGAAGTCCCAACATCACGCATTTGACGACCCAATGGGCCTGCCAGAACAGCGCGATCAGCGACACGTCGCTCGATGCCAGTGGCAGAGTTGACTGAGCCACGTCGGCGGGATTCATCGGCAATATCCTCTCAACGCAAGTGTCCCAATTCGGCGGGCCGCCAATCGGCACCCCTTCCACGGCCGCGCGCCCGGCGCGGCAAAACTGCGCGAGAGCCTCTTACATCTGTCGCATGGGGGGCCCGTCCAAAGCCGGGCCCTGCTTCCCCTGCCAACATGTCAAAACGAGGGCTTTTCACGCGTCATTCCGACCCTAACCAAACGCTAATCATGGTTAAGGCGAGGTTACCAAAGGGAAATTTGGAGGCGGGAAATGCCGCCGGCGAGGGAGGTTGGCGGGTTCCGGAGATGAACAGTTTCCGCGGGATGGAAGGTGATGAGACCCCTCCCCACGTCGTCCCGGCCTGTGCGCAATTGCGCACGGGGGGCCGGGACCCATAACCACCGCACTCAATCATGAACGGGATCGCGGTCCCAGCGCGCGCAACGTTTGAGACTTGGGGTAATGGGTCCCGGCCTTCGCCGGGACGACGGGAAGGATTGTTCTCGATTCAAGTTGCCACACCACGCGGTGTCATCACCCGCGCATGCGCATGCGGGTGATCCAGTATTCCAGAGACGGCGGTGCCGAGCATATCTCACGTCAAGTGCCGCACGATCGCGAGGCCGGCGAACAGGCCGGCGATCGAGAGCGCCACCGAGCCCGCGACATACAACACCGCAAGGCCGAGCTCGCCGCGCTCATAGAGCAGCGCTGTGTCGAGCGAGAAGGCGGAGAAGGTGGTGTAGCCGCCGAGGATGCCGGTCATCAAAAATAGCCGCCAGGGCTGCGAGGCGTCGCCCTTGAAGGCGAGATAGCCGGCGATCAGGCCCATCACGGTCGAGCCCGTGATGTTGATGATGAAGGTGCCGTAGGGAAACGCGGTGCCGATGCAGCGCGCGCAGGTGACGTTGATCAGCTGGCGCAACGTCGCACCGAGACCGCCGCCGAAGAAGACGAGGAGATAGCTTGCCGCGTTACCCACCAATGCCCCCGCTGGTGTGTGTCGAGTGAGGGCGCATCTTGCCGCACACTCAAATCACCCAACCCTGAAAGGGGAGGGTCGACGCGAATGAAAT
Organism: Bradyrhizobium sp. BRP56; assembly: GCF_020194035.1. Taxonomy (NCBI): domain Bacteria; kingdom Pseudomonadati; phylum Pseudomonadota; class Alphaproteobacteria; order Hyphomicrobiales; family Nitrobacteraceae; genus Bradyrhizobium; species Bradyrhizobium sp. BRP56. The sequence goes on along the minus strand of NZ_JADYVV010000049.1, from coordinate 52,529 downwards.
GAGCGGCGGGGCGGGGTCACAGTCTCTCCATTGAGAGACTGCTCGTGCTGAGAGATGACCCCTCCCCGTTTCGCATTTCGCTTCGCTGCATGCGAAACGACCCTCCCCTTTCAGGGGAGGGTGAAGAAATATGCGACGGTCGAAGCCGCGCTTAGCCGGCCTTGCCGAACAGCTCGTCGACATAGTCCCAGTTGACGAGGTTTTCGACGAACGCCTTCAGATAGTCCGGACGACGGTTGCGGTAGTCGATGTAGTAGGAGTGCTCCCAGACGTCGACGCCGAGGATCGGCACCGCGCCGTGGACCAGCGGGTTCTCGCCGTTCGGAGTCTTGGCGACTTCGAGCTTGCCGCCCTTGACCTGCAGCCAGGCCCAGCCGGAGCCGAACTGACCGGCGCCGGCAGCGGCGAAGTCGGCCTTGAACTTGTCGAAGCCGCCGAGGTCCTCGTTGATTTTCTTCTCGAGCCGGCCGGGCAGCTTGCTGCCGCCGCCGTTCGGCTTCATCCACTTCCAGAAATGGATGTGGTTGTAGTGCTGACCGGCATTGTTGAAGACGGCCGCGTTCTTGCCGAACGAACCCTTCACGATCTCCTCGAGGGACTTGCCTTCGAATTCGGTCCCCTTGATCGCGTTGTTGCCGTTGGTGACGTAGGCTTGGTGATGCTTGTCGTGGTGAAACTCCAGCGTTTCCTTGGACATGTAGGGAGCAAGGGCGTCGTGGGCGTAGGGCAGATCGGGTAGCGTGAAGGTCATGGGGTAATGTCCAACAGAGGGTGGGAGACTACACTTAACGGGTCCCCCTTATAGAAGGTTCCATGGCGGAGAAACACCGCATTTTCGGATCGCCCATGACAGATCGGCACAGCCCGAACCAAGACCAAGGACCCAGACGATGAGCATCGAAATCGACATTCTCAACGGAGATGCATCGTGGAAGCGCGCCGAGCCGCTGCTCCAGGCGGTCTGGAGCCCGGATGCGGTCGAGAAACCAGCCTGGGCCGATATCAAATGGGCCCATGCGGATTTGCGCGTACTGCTCGATGCGCCCGACGACAGCGGGCTCGCCTGCCATGTCGGTATCTATTTCCGGACCGTCACCTGGAATGGCCACAAGGTGCATGTCGGCGGCATCGGCGGAGTCTCGACCCGCGCGGACTGCCGGCGGCGCGGCTATGCGTCGCTGGCGTTAGATGCCGCCGTGCACACCATTCGTGCCAACGACGCGGTGAAATTTGCAATCTTATTCTGCGAGCCGCACAATTTTGCGTTCTACCAGGCGCGCGGCTGGCATCCCTTCAGCGGCGAAGTTTATTGCGAGCAGCCTTCCGGGCAGATCCGCTTCGAAGCGATGGCGCCGTTCGTCAACGACATCGTCCGCGCGCCGCGCCAGGGCAAGATCGACCTATGCGGCCTGCCGTGGTGACCCCTGCATCGGCGGCGGTGGCGATGGACGGTGCAACCTCGTAACATGTCGATCATCATTTATTGATTGCGAGCCCGGTTCACTGGCGTTGGATTGCAGTGCGCCCCTCTCCCGCTTGCGAAGTGAGCCGTGACGCATGACCATTGATGCCTCGATCGACGACGTGCAGCCGGCCACGGCCGCGCCCGCCACGCCGGTCAATGACCTGCTGACCGCGCCGATCCTGCCGACGCTGCTTCGCCTCGCGATCCCGAACACCATCGCCATGTTCGGCTCGACGCTGGTCGCGGTGGCCGAGACCTCTTACATCGGCCGGCTCGGCACCGAGCCGCTGGCCGGCATTGCGCTGGTGTTTCCGTTCGCGATGCTGACGCAGATGATGTCGGCCGGCGCGATGGGCGGCGGCGTCTCGTCGGCGATCAGCCGCGCGCTCGGCGCCGGCGACCGCGACCGCGCCGCCGATCTGGCGCTGCATGCGGCTATCATCGGCGGATGCGCCGGACTGTTCTTCACCGTGATGATGCTGGGCTTCGGCCGCAACTTCTATGCGCTGCTCGGCGGACATGGCGGCGTGCTCGAGCAGTCGATGCATTACTCGCAGGTGCTGTTCTCCGGCGCGATCTCGATCTGGCTGGTCAACACGCTCGCCTCCGTGGTGCGCGGCACCGGTGACATGCGGATTCCCTCGATGACTCTGATCACGGTCTCGATGATCCAGATCGCGGTCGGCGGCGTGCTTGGTCTCGGGTTGTTCGGCATGCCCGGTCTCGGCATGCGCGGCGTCGCCGCCGGACAGCTCACGGCCTTCACGTGTGGTGCGATCTTCCTCGCCTGGTATCTCGCCTCTGGCCGCAGCCGGTTGAAGCTCGACTTCGCCGCCTTCAGCTTCCAGCGCGCGATGTTCCTCGACATCCTCAAGGTCGGCGCGATCTCCTGCCTGTCGCCGCTGCAGAGCGTGCTGACCATCCTGATCTTCACCAAGATCCTGGCCAGCTTCGGCACCGAGACGCTGGCCGGTTACGGCATGGGCTCGCGGTTGGAGTTTTTGCTGATCCCGATCGCGTTCGCGGTCGGCGTCGCCTCGGTGCCGATGGTCGGCATGGCGATCGGCGCGGGATTCGTGACGCGCGCCCGCAAGGTGGCGTGGACCGCCGGCACCGTCGCCGGACTTGTCGTTGGCTTCGTCGGACTTGTGGTCGCGCTCAAGCCGACGCTGTGGATTGCGCTGTTCACCACCGATCCCGGCGTGACCGCCGCGGCTTCGTCCTATTTCGCGCTGGCCGGCCCGGGCTTCGGCTTCTTCGGCGTCGGCGTCTGTCTCTATTTCTCCTCGCAGGGCGCGGCCAAGGTCGGCGGACCGGTGCTGGCCGGCACCATCCGCCTGCTGCTGGTCGGCATCGGCGGCTGGTGGCTCGCTACCGTGAGCGCCCCGGCGTGGACGCTGTTTGCGCTGGTCGGCGGTGCAATGGTGGCATTCGGCCTTGCCAGCATCATTTCGATCCGGCTGACCCGCTGGGGATAAATACGACACAGCGCCCTCGCACCGGAGCGTTGCCTGAGCATGACTGCTCCGGAAACAGGCACCAGATTTTTTTCGGGACCGCGCTCACCTGATCGCGCGAATATGACATTGCAGAAATTCTTCGACTTGTTATGCAGGCCGACCTCTAAAGCGCGATGAGATTGGGTCGAATCGTCATCGCGCTTTAGCTCTTTGTTTGATCATGATCTTTTCAGAAAACCGCTTCGCACTTTTCCGCATCATGCTCTAGGGGAATGAGCCATGGCCTGCAGATTCGAATTCATGATCGCAATCATTGCGACGGTGCTTGCCGTGCCCGTCGCGCATGCGCAAGGCGCGCCTGAGCCGGTCGGCGTCTGGCAGACCCAGGCCGGCGATGCCCGCGTCAAGATCAGCAAATGCGGCGGCGGCATCTGCGGCGTGGTGGTGAGCCTGCGCGACCCGATCGATCCGATGACCGGCAAGCCCCAGATCGACAACAAGAATCCGAATCCGTCGCTGTCCAGCCGGCCGATCGTCGGGCTGCCGCTGTTTTCCGGCATGCATCCGGTCGCCGCGGGCAAATGGTCGGGCCAGATCTACAACGCCGACGACGGCGGCACCTATGCGAGCAGCATCTCGGTGACCGGCGAGAGCACGCTGCGCGTCGAAGGCTGCGTCGGCGCGCTGTGCGGCGGCGAGACCTGGACGCGGGTGGGGCGGTAATTCTGAGCCGAGCGGCAACCGCGACGGGACCGTGCTCCCTCGCCCCGCTCTTGCGGGGAGAGGGTTGGGGTGAGGGGCTCTATCCGCGTAGCCATATCTGAATTGTAGTCAGCTCACCGTCGATCTCGCGAGTCGGATGAATATCTCCTTGCGGCCACGCATTGCCCTGCCCTCACCCGGAAGCCACGCGAGGCGTGGCTTCCGACCTCTCCCCGCAAAAGAGCGGGGAGAGGTTAGAAAAATTGCTACACCGCGCGCGCCTTCAGCACCGTCGCGGCCGAGGCGTAGCCGCCGCGGGCGCCGTCAATGAAGTGGACGTGGTCGGCGCGCATCACCGACGGAGTGAAACAGGTCATCATCGCGGCATCCTGCTCGTGCAGGCCATAACGCACGATGCCCTGCGCGGCTGCGGCGGCGAGGCGCTGCTCGATGTCGGAAGCGAGCTCCGGCGTGCAATCCAGGATCATGCGCAGGCCGTCGTCGAACTTGCGAAAGTCTGAATTCTCGACGACCTGCTGCAGATAACGTTTCGGCGCGAACTTGCCGACCGGGATGTTGAACCGCATCAGCGTATAGGCCCACAGCGTGAATGTGAGCACCACGGCGCGCCGCAGCGCGAGCGGGCCGCCGCGCCGTGCGCGCGCCTCGTACTCCATTCCCTGCGGCGGCCAGTGCAGCGGCGGGCCGCTGGCGGGCACCGGCCGGCCGGCATCGGGACTCTTCTCGACGCGGACGACGATATCCTCGATCACCTTGCGGAAGGACGCGGGATCGGCGTTCTTCGCCGGCAGCACCAGCACCGCGAGGATGACGCCGCGCGCGGACGGCATCACCTCGAAGCGGCAGGACAGGCCGGACAAATCGGGCTGCGTGCCCTGAGGCGCCGGATCGACCGCGAACGCGCCGCGCTTCATCGCAGCATCGGCGTAAGCAAGACCGCCGCCGGAGAACATCGCATAGGAGAGATTGGCCGACGGCCCGAAGCGCGCGACGCGGACATCGGCGCGCGCGGCACGGATCGCCGCCATCGGCACCAGCGCCACCCGCAGCACCAGATCGAGGTCGTCGTGCACCCAGCGCGCGGTCGCCGCAAGCGCCTCGCGCGCCTTGTCGAGATCTGCGGGCGCGACCGCAAAACTCGCACCGTCGCCGCCGAACACGAAGGGGAATTCGCGGCCCTCCAGCGCATTGGTGACGGCGGCGACCACCGCGGCGCCGGCCATGTTGACCGCCTTGTAGCGCTGCGCCGCGATCGCCTTGGTCGATTCCACGATATCGGCGACGCCGACCGTCCAGTCATCCGGCAACGGCGCATACAGCGCGGGGTCCATCAGCCGCGCGAAGCCGCGAAACACCGGAATGCCGCCGTAGAAGATATCGCTGCCGCCAGCCATCGCAACGCCGCGCCGTTTCCGCCCTGATGCGGGATTCTCTAGCAGATACGGCGCGGGTTGGGACCGGTTTTAGAAGCGTAGCCCGGATGGAGCGCAGCGAAATCCGGGAACCTCTCAAGCGGCGGGAGACCCCGGATTGCGCTCCGCTCCATCCGGGCTACGGTGACTGTCTCACGCCGCCTCGCCTGCCCTGCTCCACGGCGGAAACGGATCGCGCAGCCCGGCCCAGGCCTGCGGGTCCATGCCCGGTCTGCCGGTGACGAGGCAGGCATCGAGCCTGCGGCGGATGTCGTCCTCGTTCATGCCGGAGCCGATGAAGACCAGTTCCTGCCGGCGATCGCCGTAGAGATCGTTCCAGCTCCGCTGCATCATCAGCCGCCAGTCCGGATGATCCGGCCAGCGCTCGCGCGGGATCGCGGCCCACCACGAACCGAGCCCTTCGGTGCGGACGATCGCGCCGGCCTGGCTCAGCTCGCCGCACCAGTCAGGCCGCGTTGCGATCCAGAAATGGCCCTTGGCGCGGATCACCCCTTGCCAGCTCTCGCGCAGAAATCCGTGGAAGCGCAGCGGATCGAACGGGCGCCGCGCGCGGTAGACGAAGCTCGTGATGCCGTATTCCTCGGTCTCCGGCACATGCCCGGCAGAGCCGTAGAGCTCCTTGTGCCAGAGCGGATGCTGCTGCGCGCGCTCATAGGCGAAGCGGCCGGTGTCGAGCACGCGGTCGAACGGGACTTTTGCGAAATTCGCCTCGACGATGTCGGCCTCGGGATTGAGCGCGCGCACGATGGTGCGGGCGGCCTCGCGCGCGGCCTGCGTCGCGGCGTCGATCTTGTTCAGCACCACGACGTCGGCGAACTCGATCTGCTCGACCAGCAGGTCGACCAGCGTGCGCTTGTCGCCGTCGAGCGCTTCGCCGCGCTGGCTGAGGAAATCGGTCGAGGCGTAGTCTTTCAGGAGATTGGCGGCGTCGACCACCGTGACCATGGTGTCGAGCCGCGCGATGTCGGAGAGACTCTGGCCGTCTTCACCGCGAAACTCGAAGGTCGCGGCGACCGGCAGCGGCTCGGAAATGCCGGTCGATTCGATCAGGAGATAATCGAAGCGGCCGCTCTCGGCGAGCGCGCGCACCTCCTTCAGCAGATCGTCGCGCAGGGTGCAGCAGATGCAGCCATTGCTCATCTCGACCAGTTTCTCGTCAGTCCGGGACAGCTTCGCACCGCCATCGCGCACGAGGTCGGCGTCGATGTTCACCTCGCTCATGTCGTTCACAATCACCGCAACCTTCAGGCCGCGGCGGTTGTTCAGGACGTGGTTCAGCAAAGTGGTCTTTCCAGCCCCGAGGAAGCCGGACAAGATGGTGACGGGGGGTTTTTGCATCGAGATCAAACAGTTGCTGGAGGGATCGGCGGCGGCGGGACATCGGGCATTCGCTTGATGTTATGTTATAACATAACATCAATGAGGCGCGGCCTGTCAAGCGCCTAGGCGGCGCAGTCAGCCTGCCAGTTTTAGGAATGCGTAGCCCGGATGGAGCGCAGCGAAATCCGGGGCCGCGCTATCCACGGATGCACCTGTCCCGGATTGCGCTTCGCTCCATCCGGGCTACGGGCTCAGGATGACGGGTTCAGAGTTCGCGCTCTACTTCCCCAATCCGCGCAGCACGAGCTGGTTCATGCGGCCAGCGAACGCGGCGGGGTCGTCGGGCATCTCGCCGTCAAGGATCTGCGCCTGCTCGAACAGCAGCAGCGACAGGTCCTTCGCCTGCGCGGTATCGGTCGCGAGCGCCGCGACCAGCGGGTGGCGCAGGTTGATCTCGAGCACCGGCTTTGTGATCGCGCCGCGGTTCTGCTGGGCGAGCAGCCGCTCCAGCGCGCGGTCGCGCGCATCGCCGCCGGCAACGAGGCACGACGCGCTCGCGGTCAGCCGCTGCGAAGCTCGGACGTCGGAGACGCGCTCGCCGAGCGCGTCCTTGATCACGGCGATCGTGGTCGCCGCGTCGGCCGCGGGTTCGTCCTTCTTGTCGTCCTTGTCGTCGGCAAGCGGGATCAGGCCGAAATCGACATCGCCCTGGCTCAGCGACTTCAGCGGCTTGCCGCCGAAATCGAGCGGCGCCGAGGTCCAGAACGCATCGACCGGATCGGTCAGGAGCAGCACCTCGATGCCGCGGGCGCGCGCCGATTCCAGCTTCGGATTCGACTTCAGCCGCTCGACGCTGTCGCCGACCAGATAATAGATCTCGGTCTGGTTCGGCTTGAAGTCGTCGACAACCTGCTTCAGCGAGCGGTTCTCGCCCGACGTCGTGGTGAAGCGCGCCAGCGCCAGCAGCTTGTCGCGGCGCTCGAAATCCTCCCACAGGCCTTCCTTGATCACCGGGCCGAACGCGTCCCAGATCTTTGCAAAGGTCTCCGGCTCCTTCTCGCCGAGCGTCTCCAATTCACCGATCACGCGGCCGGTGACCGCCTTGCGGATCTGCACGAGCTGCGGATTGTTCTGCAGCATCTCGCGCGAGATGTTGAGCGGCAGATCCTCACTGTCGATCACGCCGCGAATGAAGCGCAAGTAAGCCGGCAGCAGTTCGGCATCGTCGGCGATGAAGACGCGGCGGACATAGAGCTTGACCTTGCCCTTGCGCTCGACCTGGAACAGGTCGAACGGCTTTTGCGACGGCGCAAACAGCAGCACGGCGTAGGACTGCCGGCCCTCGGCACGGTAATGCAGCGTCATCGCCGGCTCGTCGAACGCGCCGGCGATCTGCTTGTAGGCCTGCGCGTAGTCCTCCGGCGTGAGCTCGGATTTCGAGCGCTGCCACAGCGCGCTCGCCGAGTTGATCTGGCGCGGCTCGCCCTCTTCCGGCACCAGCAGGATCGGAAACTGGATGTTGTCGGAATATTCGCGGACGATGCGCTCGATCTCGTAGGCCTCGAGATATTTGGCAGCGTCCTTCTTCAGATGCAGCACGATCTCGGTGCCGCGCGCGACACGCTGGGCGGCCTCTTCGCCCGCCGGCGCGATCTCGAAGCCGCTGCCGCCTTCCGACGTCCACACCCACACCTCGTCCGAGCCGGCGCGGCGGCTGGTGACGACGATCTTCTCGGCGACCATGAAGGCGGCATAGAAGCCGACGCCGAACTGGCCGATCAGGTTGGCGCCGTCCTTGGCCTCGGTGAGCTTCGACAGGAACGATCTGGTGCCGGAGCGCGCAATGGTGCCGAGATTGTCGATCAGCTCCTGGCGCTCCATGCCGATGCCGGTATCGACCACGGCAAGCGTGTTGGCCGCCTTGTTCGGGACGATCCTGATCTCCGGCGGCGTGCCGTCGGTGATCAGGGACGGATTGGCGATCGCCTCGTAGCGCAGCTTGTCGCATGCGTCCGACGCGTTCGAGATCAACTCGCGCAGGAAGATATCGGTCTCGGAATAGACCGAATGCACCATCAGGTGCAGCAATTCGGCAACCTCGGCCTGGAACGGCTGGGATTCGGCAGCGGCAGTTGTGGTCATGCGGAAACTCGGACAATCGGTAAGGGGCGGGAAAGCCCTGATATAGCGCGATCGCGCCGCGTGGCAAGGTTGCCAAAAGCGGCCGGAACCGTCAGTCCGAGATCGCCGCGAGATAGCGCTGGACCGAGCGGTCGAACGCCACTTTGGCGTCGGAGGCAATGTTCTTGCCCCACCAGGCGCCGTAGATCCGATCATAGGCCAGCGGCTCGACCGCGCGCGCGAGGCGGCGGACCGCTGATGCATTGAGCGGGATATAGTTCGGGTAGGAATACATGAAGCTGACCGAGCGGCGGTCCATCGCCACCATCGCGATATCGCCGGTCAAGAGCGCGCCGCGCCCGTCGGCGCCCTTGCGCCAATGCAGCATGGTGGCGCCGGCAAAATGCCCGCCGCCGCGCACCAGCAGGATGTCGTCGGAGATGCGATGGCTGTCCCCCTGCCACGGCACGATCGACGGATAAGGCCGCGTCACCCATTGTGCATCGTCACCGTGCAGATAGACCGGGGCATTGTCGAACGCCGCGCTCCAGTCGGCGACCGCGCCATAATAATGCGGATGCGAGATCGCAAGCGCCTTCAGCCCGCCGAGCGATCTGACATGCGCGATCGCCTCGGCGGTTGCCAGCGGCACGCAGTCCCACATCACGCAGCCGCCGCGGTCCGGCACCAGCAGCGCGCGCTGCCCGATCGCAAAAGACGGCTCGAGCGCGATCCCGACGAGGCCGAGATCGTCGCGCCAGACCAGTCTGTGCCGCTCTGCGAGCTCCTCGCGCGTCAGCCACGCCTGCCCTTTCCAGTTCACATATTGCCGCTCGTCCTCGCAGATCGGGCAAGCCGGCGGTGGCGCCGCGGTTTCAGGAAATTGCGCGCCGCATTGTTCGCAGGTCCACAGAGGCATGGGCAGCGCCCTCGTTGCGATGAAGCTGGTCTGCTGATCTAGCGCCGCGGCAGCAGGTGTTCAATGCTTGCGACCCAGTTCCATCTGCATCTCCGCCGGTGCTACGCCGAACTTCCGGCGGAACGCGCGGTGGAAATAAGAGAGGTCGTTGAAGCCGGCCGTGTAGGCGATGTCGCTGACTTTGCGGCCGGCGCCCTCTTCGTGCAGCAGCAGCCGGCGCGCCAGCAGCAGTCGCTGCTCGAGGACGAACTCCGAGAATGTCGTTCCTGCGGACGCGAACAGGCGTTGCGCCTGGCGGGTGCTGAGCGCATTCGCCTTTGCTATGGCCTCGATCGTGAGCTTGCCGTTGTCGAGATTCTTCAGGACATCGGCCTTCATCAGATCGAGCCGCGCCTTCGCCACGCCGTCGCGTGCCGACAGCTGCTTTGTCTCGGCGCTGCTACCGAGAGCGAGTCCCACCAGGTCGGCGAGATGATGCGCCGCCGCCTGCTGGCCTGGCAGGTCGAGATCGCCGGCAAGCTCGGTGCAGAGCGTGGAATAGCGCTCGATCATCGCGCCCAGGGCCGGCTCGCGCCCGAGCACCCGCGCCAGCTGCGTCTCCGCCGAGGGCGCGATCTGGAGCAGCAGGCGCCGCGGAAACCGCGTCGTCGTAAAGCTGCCCGACCGGGTGAGATCGGCAGTGCCGACGATATTCATTTCGGTGAGGCACATCTGGCCGCGCTGAAGCTCGATCGCCTTGCCTGCCTGCGTGACCTGCACCGTGCCGCGCGTCGCGAAGATCAGGACAAGATCGTCGCAGCCGTCATTCAGAAGCGCGCGGGTGCGGGCGAAGCGGGCCGAGCCGCCGCGCGGCGTCGCGATAGCGACCGTATGCAGCAGCGTGAACTCGTTGTGGCAATCGATGCGGTTGTCGTCGGTCGGTCCGACGTCGAGCCGGCAGAAGCCGCGGCAAATCCCTTCGCGCCAGGCCTCATAGGCCGGCCCTTTCGCCAGCCCATGATGGAAGATCGAGAACCGGTTGGGCACCTGTGTCTCGGACATGATCCGTGCTCCGAACGCCCGATCGATCAAGGCTGACACGATCGCTCGCTTGCTGCCCGACACGCGCATGTCGTGTGCGCACGTCGTTCCTGTCCCTACGCTTGGCGCGACGGTCCACGACTCCGGCGCGGAGCCTGATACCACTGCGCCGATTGCCGGTAAAGCTATTCACGAGATGCAACCCTATGATGCGAAGTGCGAAGGCCGGGAATAAAACGGCGCAGCAGTTTCGCGACGCGGCGCTGCCGTGTCTCGACGATGCCTACGCGTTCGCCCAGGTCCTGATGCGAACCGAGGCGGACGCCGACCTGGCCGTGCAGGAATGCTATCGGCGCGCACTGCGCCGGTTCGACGGCGTTCGCGGCCCGGCCATCAGGCCGTGGCTGCTCGCGATCCTCAAAGCCGTCTGCCAGGAGAAACTCGGCCAAGAACTGGCCGGCGAGAATGCAGCGCCAGAACGGCGCGACAGCGCAACAATCCGGCAACTGGTCGCTGACCTGCCCGCGCCGCTCCGCGAAGTCATCGCCCTGCGCGAAATGATCGATCTCTCCTACAAGGAGATCGCCGAAGTCACCGGCATTCCCGTCACTACCGTGATGTCGCGCATCGCGGAGTCCCGCGCCCTGCTGCTCGCGACGCGGCGCGCGGCGAACAAGACCGCGCAGGTGAAGCCGGCAGGCGCCTCAAACTGGCGGTCTACCGCGCGAACGCCTGTTGAACCGCCGACGGCTCGGTGATGCCGTTCGCGATCAGGAGCTCGAGCAACACGCGCGCCTTCTGCGGGTTGAGATCGAGCGAGACCGCGAAGCCGAGCTTGTCGTCCTCGACCTCGACATTGCGGTTCACGAAGCCCGAGCCGACCCGGGTCGAGCGCACCACCACGACGCCCTGCTTCGCCGCGGCGGCCAGCGCATCGATCGCGCCCTTCGATGAATTGCCGTCGCCGACGCCGGCCAGCACGATGCCCTTGGCGCCGCGCTTGACCGCATCCTCGACCTCAGCGGCGTCCATGTTGGCGTGCGAATAGATGATGTCGACCCGCGGCAAGGGCGGCGCATCCGGCAATTTCAGCTTCGCACCCTTGGCCGGAACAGCCGGCTGCAGGAAGCGCAGCGCGCCGGTGTCGACATAGCCGACCGGCCCGGCGTCGGGCGAGCGGAAGGTCTCGACGCTGGTGGTATTGGTCTTCTGCACCCAGCGCGCGGCATGGATGGTGTCGTTGAGCACCACGAGCACGCCGCGGCCGCGGGATTCCGGGGCCGAGGCGACCCGCATCGCCTCGTAGAGATTGGCCGGACCGTCGGCGCCGATCGCGGTCGAGGGCCGCATCGATCCGACCAGCACGATCGGGACGTCGGTGTCGAGCACGTTTTGCAGGAAGAACGCGGTCTCCTCCATCGTGTCGGTGCCATGCGTGATGACGACGCCGTCGACCTCCTTGTTGTCGACGGCCGTGCGGATGCGCTTGACGAGGTCGAACCACACCACGTCGTTCATGTCCTGCGAGCCGATCGACGAGATCTGCTCGGCCGACATCTGGGCGAGCTTGTCGATGCCCGGGATCGCCGCGATCAGGTTGGCCGCACTGACCTTGCCTGAGTCATAGGCGTTGCCGGCGCGTGCGCTGGCCTGCCCCGCGATGGTGCCGCCGGTGCCGAGCACGAGCACGCGGGCCAGCGCGGTGCCGGTGGCCTGTTGTGCTGATACCGGCGAGGCAAGCCCGATCGTGAGGGCGACGGCAAGGCCGAGGAAGAGCCGAACGGAATAATTGGATTGAAACGAACGTGGCATGATCTTCTCCCCAAAGCGACAGGTCGCCAGTCCACAACTCGTGGTTTTGTCCCGCAACAAGTGGACAAAGTTGCGGCGGAAGATGCGATGGTCGGAAGCCGGGTTGAAGCGTTTAGTGAACTCCAAACGCGTTGCGCAGCTCGATCTCTGTCCCGACGGTTCGCCAGATCGAACGATCGACGAACAGCACCCGATCCTCGGCGTGGGCGAGCAGTCTTGCGATATCCAGCGCATGCAGGCGTGCATTGATGGTGTGCAGCACCGCGCCCATGCGGGGCACGGCGAGATAAAGCTCGAGGTGACGGTGCGAGTTCCAGGCCAGCGTGGCAACGCGCATGCCGTGCTCGACGCCGATCTCGGCGAGGAAGTTGGCGAGCTGGCCCGCGCGGCCGAGCAGCTCCGCATAGCTGATGACGTGGATGCGATTGCAATACCGCGTCGTCACCGTCTTGTTCGGATAGAGATCCGCGACCCGCTCCCTCACCAGATTGAGGGTGAGCGGGACCTGCTGCATCAAGCCTGCGAGCATGCCGTGTTCTCCGGAACTTCCGCAAAACCTTGACATCTGCCGGGAGGCGGCGCAACATTTTTCGAAGATTATTCGACTTTTGGTGCGCCATGCATTTTGAGCTTCCCGACGACCTCCGCGTTCTGCAAGGCCGGGTGCGTGAATTCGTGCGCAGCGAGCTGCAGCCGCACGATGTCGCCATCGAGGCAACCGGCAAGGTGCCGGACAGCGCCATCGCCGGCCTGCGCAGGATGGGATTGTTCGGCACCAACACGCCGAAGCAATTCGGCGGCCTCGGCCTCTCGATGCTGGGCAGCTGCATCGCGATCGAGGAGCTCGCGAAGGCCCACACCGCCTTCTACTATCTGAGCGGGGTCAACGTTCACATCGGCTCGAAGGCGATCGAGTTCTACGCCCAGCCGGCGGTTCGCGACCGATGGCTGCCGGAGCTCGCCAGCGGACGGGTGATCGGCGCGTTCGCGCTGACCGAGCCGAATGCCGGATCCGATGCCGCCCGGATCCAGACCCGGGCGCGGCGGGACGGCGATCATTACGTGCTCGACGGCCGCAAGACCTACATCACCAATGCGCCCGCAGCCGGCGTCTTCACGGTGTTCGCCACGCTCGATCCGTCCGCCGGCGCCAAGGGCATCGCGGCCTTTGTCGTCGACGCAAAGACGCCGGGCCTTGCCATCGGCCGCCTGGTCGAGATGGCTGCCGGACGCGGCTCGGAGCACGCCGAAGTGATCTTCGAGGATTGCCGTGTTCCGCGCGAGAATCTGCTGGGACAGGAGGGCGAAGGATTCGCCATCGCGATGCGGTGCCTGGATGCCGGGCGCACCCATTGGGGCGCCTATTGCGTCGGCGCGGCGAGCCAGCTGCTGGACTACGCTCTCGACCATGTCTCGGAGCGCGAGACGTTCGGACGCAAGCTGCGCGACCATCAGGGCCTCGAGTGGCAGATCGCCGACATGGCGAGTTCGCTGCATGCCGCGCGGCTTGTCGCCTATGAGGCAGCCTGGCGTTACGACCAGGGCGATGCCGCCGCCCGCACCGCCGCGGCAGCGCTCTCCAAATATACCGGCGCCGACATGGTGCAGCGCGTCGCCGACACGACCATGCAGCTGTTCGGCGGTGCCGGTTATTCAAGAGACCTGCCGATCGAGCGCATCTGGCGGGAAACGCGGGTGGTCCGCATTCTGGACGGCACCTCCGAGATCATGCGTCAGATCATCGCCCGCAACGCGTTCCGCACACATGAGCGGCGAAACGCGCCGGTCTGACCCACAGGCTTTACCGCTGTATCCCGTCGCAATAGCACTTGTGTTCCGATCCCGCTGCCTTACTGTTTTTACGGGGATGAGATTCCTGCTTTGACGCGTCTTCCTTGCGCGAACCGGTATCCAGTTCGCGCGAAAACGCTCTTGGAGACCACCGTGGCTTCGGGGACGACACTCAAGCTCAAGCAGCAACGCAGCCGCGACCGGCGCGAGCAGATCCTCACGGCGGCCACCAAGCTGTTCGGCCAAAAAGGCATCGACGGCACCTCGCTCACCGAGATCGCCGCCGCGGCGAAAGTACCGCTCTCCAGCATCTATGATTATTTCGAGGACAAGCGCGCGCTGGTGCTCGATGTGCCCGAAGGCAATTTCGAGGCGCTGTATCAGAAGACCGAGCCGCTGCTGGTCAAGGGTGGCGATCCCGTCGAGCAGCTCCGCATCATCTTCCTGACCAACTTCCAGTACATCAAGGACAACCCGAGCTGGGGCCGGGTATTCTTCCTAGAGATATGGCCGAGCGTGCTTGCCGCCGAGCCGCGGATCAAGAAGGCGGTCGACAGATACGCGCTGCGCTATGTGCAGCTGATCAAGCAGGCGAGCCGCGCCGGCACCTATCGCCGCAATCTCGATCCCTACACCGCGATGTCGCTGATGATGGGCGGAATGTGCCACCTCACCGCGGTCTGGCTGCTTTACGGCCGCAAATACGATCTGGTGAAGAAGGGCAAGGCGCTGTTCACCGCGCTGCACAACGGATTTGTGCAGCGTTAGCTGCGCCGGTGCGCGGCCGGTTCTCGCAGGCTCTCGTAGGATGGGTAGAGCGCAAGCGAAACCCATCATTCGTCAGGCCGGCACGGAGTGATGGGTTTCGCTTCGCTCTACCCATCCTACGCACCGCGTGGTTCGCGGCTTGAACGATTTGATCCAAATTCATCGTGGTTCGGCAGCGTTGACTGCCACCTTTCCGGAAACCAATACACAACCGTCGAAATCCTGCTCTAGTATGACGTCGTGGGCGACCCGCGACCGGACACGCGGGCACTCGGGATGGGAGCGTACCGATGGACGTCAAGGCTGTTCTGCCGCCGCGTGGCCGCGACTATCGCCTCGATCTGCTGCGCGGCTTTGCCAACTGGGCGATCTATCTCGATCACATCCCGAACAACGCGGTGAACTGGATCACGCAGAAGAATTTCGGCTTCAGCGACGCTGCCGATCTGTTCGTGTTCATCTCCGGCTACACCGCATCCTTCGTCTATGCGCGCATGATGCTCGAGCGCGGCACCGTGATCGGCGCCACCCGCCTGATCAAGCGCGCCTGGCAGATCTATGTCGCCCACGTCCTGCTGTTCGTGATCTATATCGCCGAGATCGGCTATCTCTCCCAGCGCTACCACGACCCGAACCTGCAGGACGAATTCAACGTCGCGGGCTTCATGCACAATCCGGCCGAGACGCTCTATCAGGGCCTGATCCTGGCGTTCAAACCGGCCAACATGGATGTGCTGCCGCTCTATATCGCGCTGATGCTGTGCTATCCGCTGGTGCTGTGGGCGATGCTGCGCAAGCTCAATCTGACGCTGCTGGCCTCGTTCCTGCTCTATCTCGCGGCGCGGCAATTCGGCTGGAACCTGCCGGCCTATCCGTCCGGCTCATGGTATTTCAATCCGTTCTGCTGGCAGTTCCTGTTCGTGTTCGGCGGCTGGTTCGCGCTCGGCGGCGCGAGCGAATCGATCACATTCATCCGCTCGCGCGCCTTCCTTTGGCTCGGCGGCGCCTATCTGCTGTTCGCGCTGGTCATGACCTTGGCGGGCCGCTTCCCGGAGCTCGGACAGGCGATGCCGGCCTGGCTCTATGACGCCTTCAATCCGAACGACAAGACCAACCTTGCGCCTTATCGCGTGCTGCACTTCATCGTCCTCGCCTTCTTCGTCACCCGCTTCCTGCCGCGCGAATGGCCCGGATATGAATGGCCGATCTTCCAGCCGATCATCAAATGCGGCCAGCAGTCGCTCGAAGTGTTCTGCACCGGCGTTTTCCTCGCGGTCATCGCGCATGTGCTGCTGGTCGAGGTCTCCGGCAGCATCTGGATGCAGATCGCGGTCAGCATCGTCGGCATCGTGCTGATGACCGCACTCGCCTATTACCGCTCCTGGTCGAAGAAGGTCGACAAGGCGCCGGCGAAGGCACCCGTAGCTGCGCAAACGCCCGTGGCCGCGCAGACGCCAGCCACCGCCAAGCCGGCGGAGTAAGGCCCCGCTTGATGCATGACGGCGCGCGGCCGAAGCCGCGCGCAACGCGCAAAGTAGCCTGCTATCTCGCCAGCGGCTTGCCGGCCGTCTCCGGCGCCAGGGCGATCAGCGGCAGGCCGACCACATAGATCAGCGACAGCATCGAAATCGCCAGCGGGAAGCTGCCGGTGCGGGCGGCGAGCGCGCCGATCAGGGTCGGGCCGGCGGCGCCGAGCACGCGGCCCATGCTGAAGGCAAAGCCGGAGCCCGAGCCGCGCAGCGCTGAAGGAAACATCTCCGGCAGCCAGATCGTGAACAGGCCGAACACGCCGTTGGTGAAGAAGCCGAGCACCGGCAGCAGCACCATGAACAGCGTCAGGCTGTCGAGCCATTCGATCGCGACCTCATAGGAGACCACGACGGAGATCAGCCCGCCTACGAAGAACAGCACCGCGGTGCGGCGCCGGCTGCCGAGCCAGGTAGTTAGCCATGGTACAAGGAGGCAGCCGATCAGCGTGCCGACATTGGTGATCAGGCCGGCCACCGCACCCATCTCCTGCGCATGCGCCGGCGTCGCGCCCGCGGCGACCAGCTTGGTCGAAATCACGGTGGGGGCCCAGAAGTTCGACGACCACAGGCCGAAGATGATGCAGGCCATCATCAGCGCCGCGGCCCAGGTGGCGCGCGCCTGGTCGCCGGCAAACAAGGCCGCGACCGACGGCTGCTCGCGCGCAGCGCTGCGCTCGGGTTCGGGAATGTTGCTGCGCAGATACGCGATCAACAGCGCGGGCAGAATGCCGAGCAGGAACATGCCGCGCCAGCCCAGCGTGCTGCCGATCGCAAGCGTCACGGCGGCGGCGAGGAACAGCCCGGTCGGCGTCGCCGTGTGCAGCCATCCGGCGAGCCGCACCCGCGTATTCTCCGGCACGGATTCCTGCAGCAGCGGCGTGCCCGCGGCCCATTCGCCGCCGATGCCGAAGCCGGCAACAAAGCGAAACAATCCGAACATCACGATACCGGTCGCAAGTCCGCACAGCGCCGTGAACAGCGAGTAGACCAGCACCGTCCAGCACATGATCCGGACCCGCCCGTAACGGTCTGCGGCCCAGCCCCAGACCATCGAGCAGGCCCAGCCCAGCATGAAGATCGAGAACAACAGCCCGCCATAGATGCCGATATTGGCCTTGCTCGGCTCGATGCCGCTGGCCGGCAGCAATTCGCTCAACGCGCCGACCAGGATGTAGGCGTACATCGACGAATCGAAGCCATCGAGCATCCAGCCGAACCAGGTCGCCCAAAACACTTTTCGCGGCGACACTGCGCCAGGCGCCGCGACCGACGGCGCTACGGCATCAACGATGCTCTCAGTCATGTTTCCTCGCACGTTTTTTGTGCGGCGGACTATGCCGAGGTTTGCGCGTCGAGACACCACCGGCAAACGGGACGGAGGTATCCGGCACAAGAATAGCGACGCCGATCACATCGGCGTCACCGCGAACGCTCGCTCCTTCTACGAAGGACGCGCGGAACGCCGGAATATGTAGAAAGCGATGACGACAAGCGGCACGACAAGTGCGAGCCAGGAGGCCTGGTCCCAGATGCCGTCGCCGAGCAGCGCCGAGACCAGCCCGAGCGCGATAACGGCAAAGATCAATGCCGGCGCCAGGAAGATTTGCGCGATCAACGCCTCGCTGCCGACATCAGGATCGCTCCGCGGCATGCGCGTGAGCGGGGATAAAATCCGTGAAACCTTCGATTTTTGGCGGATGCCTTCGACAACGCGAGCCTTGCAAGCAGGGATCACTCCCGTTTGGATCGCGAAGAATGTAGGAAATGAATGCGTCGTAGTTGAACTCAGACATCGAGTTCGACGGGCTGAGAGTTCGACGGGCTGATTGAATAAGAGCGGGTCCGAACCGGGCCGGATCGCGCAGCTGAACGGGAGCTGGTTCGAAAAAATCTACATCAGACACGCGAGCTAAACACGTTGTAGTGGCCTGATCAATCTTCATCTCGCATGGCGAGCATCAGCATTGTCCACCTCCCGGCCGTGCCTGGGGATGATGGTGCGGTTCGCTCGACGCGGCGCGATCAGCTTGTTAAGCCGCCTCTCCGCAAGGGCAATTTGAGTCGGGACATGACCGTAGCGATCGAGATGGGACAAACGACGGCCGGCGCTTCGGCGGCCATCGACCTCGAGGAGCTATTGGCGACACGCCTCCTGGTGCAGGGCAATTCGGGTTCCGGCAAATCCCATCTGCTGCGCCGGCTATTGGAACAGAGCGCCCCCTGGGTGCAGCAGACCATCATCGATCCCGAAGGTGATTTCGTCACCCTGGCCGAGCGATTCGGCCACCTCGTCATCGACGCGGAGGACCACACCGAACGCAGCCTGCAGGTCGCCGGCGAGCGCGTGCGTATCCATCGCGTCTCCACGGTGCTCAATCTCGAAGGGCTCGACGCCGAGAACCAGATGCGGCGCGCCGCAGCCTTCCTCGGCGGGCTGTTCGACGTCGCCCGCGACCACTGGTATCCGATGCTGGTGGTGGTGGACGAGGCGCAGCTGTTCGCGCCGGCGGTCGCTGGCGAGGTGTCCGACGAGGCGCGCAAGCTTTCGCTCGGCGCGATGACCAATCTGATGTGCCGCGGCCGCAAGCGCGGGCTTGCCGGGATCATCGCAACCCAGCGGCTGGCGAAGCTCGCCAAGAATGTCGCGGCCGAAGCGTCGAACTTCCTGATGGGCCGCACCTTCCTCGATATCGACATGGCGCGCGCCGCCGACCTGCTCGGCATGGAACGGCGGCAGGCGGAAGCCTTCCGCGACCTCGAGCGCGGGCAGTTCATGGCGCTGGGACCTGCACTCTCCCGCCGTCCGCTGGGCTTGCGCATCGGTCCGACCGACACCCAACCGCGCAATGCGGCGCCGCGGTTGATGCCGCTGCCTGAAGCCGCACTGGAGGACGCGCGCGCGATCATCCTCGCCGCTCCCCCGCCGGAAACGGCGCGGCCGCAGCGCCGGGTGCCGTCGCCGGACCTGCTCAGCCAGTTGATGGCCGCCAAGCAGCCGGCAGCGGAGCCAGATCCCGAA
Organism: Bradyrhizobium sp. BRP56; assembly: GCF_020194035.1. Lineage (NCBI taxonomy): Bacteria > Pseudomonadati > Pseudomonadota > Alphaproteobacteria > Hyphomicrobiales > Nitrobacteraceae > Bradyrhizobium > Bradyrhizobium sp. BRP56. The sequence continues at coordinate 33,149 of NZ_JADYVV010000049.1, read as the reverse complement.
GCCGCGGAGCCGCCGCCGAGCGCCGAGCAATTGGCCGAGCGGCGGGAACGGCTGGACCGTATCCTGCGCGCCATCCTCGCCGAGCCCGACGCCGGCTTCCGCGCCATCGGCGTGCTCTATCAGGAGTTCGTGGTCCGCTGCCGGATCGAGGGTCTTGGTGCCGTTGTGCCGGAGCTGACCGATTTCCGCCGGATGCTGACGCGCGCCCGCGCCGGGCTCGGCGCCGATGTCGCGGACGACGACGCCTGGCAGGACGTCTCGCTGCGCGCCGCGCTGCTGCCCGAGGACATGCAGGGCGTCTTCATGATGATCGCGCGCGCCGCGAAAGAGGGCTGGCCTTGCCCGAGCGATGCCGCGATCGCTCGCGCCTACGGCACGCATTCGCTGCGCCGCGCCCGGCATCTTCTGACCTACATCGAGGAACAAGGCCTGATCGTCTGCCAGCTCGATGGTGCCGGCCGGCGGATCGTGACCCTCGTCGAGCTCGCCTGGGCCACGGCCGCGGCCGACCCGAATGTGGACGACCAGGCGGCGGAAGCAGCCTGTAACGGCTCGTCGCTGTGATCAGGTACTGAGCAACCAGGCGTTAGATGTCGCGCGGCGTCGCGGAAGCGCTGCAAGACAAGAAAAAGGCCCGCCAGGAGGCGGGCCTTTCATCTTTGCCGGTTGATCGATTTTGGTTGCGGAGGGCCCGCAATGGGCCCTCCACAGCCGCCCTATCTCAAGCCCTTACGCATGCTGTGGCTGCGCAAGCTGACTGACTTGCATCGCCGGCGGATCGACGACCGAGGTACCGCCATGGCCGTCGCTCGAGGCCGTGAATGTGGAAGCCATGTAGTTGCCCAGCAGCGCAATGCTGGCGGTGACAGTGCCGTCCGTCACCGTGAGCGTTCCGCCCGAGGCGTTTCCGGTGAAGGTCGGCGTTTGAACGTTCGCGAAATTGATATTCGCGAAATCGATCGTGTCTGAACCGGACATCCCGGCGACAGTTCCGGTGAAGCTACCGGAATTGTCGAGCTTCAGCGTCCCCGTGCTGCCCAGGAACGTAACGGCCGCGTTCGAAGCGCCCGTCAATTCCAGGGTGGTGCCCGCTGCGATGGTGGCGCTGCTGGGGCTCTCTCCCGTTACGTTGAAAGGCTGCCAGACACCCCACGCACTGCCATCATACGCCCGGATCCAGAGTTGGTCGGTGCCGGAGCCGGCCTGATAGGTCGTCTGGGCAAGTTGTGCCGAAGTGACGTCGATCTCCGTATTCGCAGACTGGTTCACGCCGTTGACGTTCCAACGCCCGTTCGTGTTGGAATCCCATAACGCATATTTCGTTATGGTATCGCCATCCGCGTCCGTCGCGCTGACCAGGCTCGAAGCCGCGAAGACCTGCCCCGAGACCGTCGTGACGTTCGAGACCGCGACCGTCGGCGCCTGATTCGTTGCAGTGGCCGTGAAGCTCTTCCAGGAACTCCACATGCTGCCGTCATTGGCCCGCACCCAGAGCGTATCCGATGGCGAGCCTCCGGGGCCGAACACGTAGCTCACCTGTGACAGGTTCGCCGCGCTCACATCGATCTCGGTGTTGGCGGCCTGGGCGACACCGTTCACCACCCAGTGGCCGTTTCCGCCGGTGTCCCAGAACGCGTACTGGGTGATCGTATCGTTGCCGACACCATCACAAACTATCAGGTGTGGGATTCGACGGCGGATGCGAGCAGCGGGCACTGGGTGGTCGGGGGAGTCGCCCAAGGCACCAATGCCGCCATCAATGTCACGGCAGCTCAACTTTCGAGCACAAGCTTTCAAAGCGGCTCGGGTTCGGACGATCTCTGGGTGAGGGCTTACGACGGCTTTGTCTGGGGGGCGTGGAAGGAATTTCACGTCACCGCGCCGGTTGACAGCGCTCCGTTCGTGACCGCGTCCGACTTCCATGCGACGGCCAATCAGAGCGTGGCCGCCTTGAGCCTGTTTTCAGTCGCGGATGCCGACGGCGACAGTATCGCACAATATCAACTCTGGGATTCGACGCCGTCGGCAAGCAGCGGCCACTGGAGCATTGGCGGGAATACGCAGCCCACCGGCACCGCCATCAACGTCAGCGCGGCCCAAATTGCGAGTACGACATTCCAGGGCGGTACCGTGCCTGACGACCTCTGGGTTCGCGCCAGCGATGGCATCAGCTGGAGTGCGTGGCACGAATTCCATTTCATCGTCTAGGGAGCGGCCCGCGTTGCGGAAACGCCGTGATCTGCGCCCAATCGGTCGACGACACGAGGCCCGATTGTCCTCCCAAAGCAAAAATGGCCCGCGAAATGCGGGCCATTTTGTCGGAACCGGTTGGTCCGGACTTGGTTGCGGGGAGGCGCAACACCCGATTATTGCGATTGATTGAACAGGAGCTTCCTAAGCTTGCTGCATAACTGATTCGGACCCGGCCGCTGATTAAGAGTCAGCCGCAGGTTGAGAAAAATCAATGACTTACTGGTCGCATCACTGGACCGGCCGAAGCTGGGGATTCGTCGCACGGCTCGAGCGGTAGCTAATCCCGCTCATCACGTCGCATTTGCGTTGGCCGCAAAACTTGGCACCTAGGGGTCGAGCTCCTCCTGCTCCAACACCCTTGCGGCTTCGCTGCGGAGCCAGCGCGCCGCTGTCCAATTTCGTCTGAACGCATTGATAGCCTTTCAAGCCTCTTCTGCTACTGCAGCGGCGATCCAACGGCCAAGGCGAGTTCCGCATTCATCTGATGCAGTCGATACGAGTCCCGAAAGCATCCTCGAGGTGCGCGGCTCCTCAACCCGCCGGCATCGATATCGCCCCAATGATACACCTGCGTATCAGTTTAAGCATTGACAAGCCATAGAGAGCTCGGGGCACACCAGAATTGGTGGACAGCTTGGCCCATCCTTCTTGCTGACGAGTTGGCGGCCCTCGCACGTCGTGGGGTCGCTCCGCGCACCATTCTCAAGCGGAACGGGGGGCTGATCGTGGAAGCGGACTGGCCGATCCAAGGCCAGTCAGAAACGATGCAGCTGCGCATCGGCTATTCCCCGCTTCATCCCTTCTTCCGGCCTGCGGTTGCTGCTCCGGGTGAAAATTCGGAGCGGCGCCAAAATCCCTTCACCCGGGAGTTGTGCCTCCTCACGCAGGAAGCCGGCCAATGGGATTCGAACCAGCTTGCTGGCGGACTTCATGGCAGCAACTCGTCAAGCGCCTCTGCCGGCGTCTTCCAGCGTAAGGCCTTTCTCGGTCGAGCATTGAGGGCTGATGCCACGGGGCCATTTCCGCACCCTGGTCCCAGGTCAGCGAACGGCGAAGCTCTTCGGGCAAAGTAATGATGGTGCGCGTAATCGCGTCGCGTACGGCTTCGGCCCCGTGTCCGGCGAGCGCCGGGCCGTTCTTCATGCGCGGCTTCTCGCCATGCCCTGCGAGCCGAGGAAGATGAAGCAGCATCGTGAAGCGCGTGGAACACTCCACCAACGTACCGATGGCCGAACTGCCAAGCCCAAGGATGAGATCCCCCTCCCAGTGACCTGGCACCGCGCGATCGGCTGTTTCGGCGGGGCGTTCGCTGATCATAATCTCTGGTGAGACAAAGCCTTGGCCTCGTCGGCGCACGCGCGCTCTGGGCACTCTTAACACGCGCCCAGTTCGCAAGCAGGCCGTCAGTTCACGGCGCAACGCGCCCCGGCTCTGAACAAGAGGGCCTGATAGATGACTTCGTGGCTGACGCGCATCGCCTTGTCGTCCGGGAAGTCGATCGGCAAGCGTCGAGCAATCTGCTCCGGACTCCAGGCCCTGGCCCATTGTCGATCCTTTCGCGGGCCGTGTCGACGGCCCTTCCACGGAACGGCGGGGGCCAGGAACGGGAGCGCCGCTAGACGTCATGACGACTCCGGCCAGTCTCTGCTCCACATAAGTGCGCTAGGTTGTGTTGAGTGCAAGCTTGGTGGGTTTGGGCCGACGGGCCGATCGCTCGGCGTGCCATTAGGCTGTCGATGCACGATACTCCAAGCCGCCGCTGCGCGTCGCGGCGTTACGTCGTAACTCACGCGAGATGGTCGAGGCAGATCGACCAAGACGGCGCCCAATCTCACGCCTCGAGAGGCCCTGAACGCGAAGAATGCGATCTCCTCGCGTTCTGCAAAAGAGAGATACCGCCCGGACGGCGGCTTGGCTGAAGATCTGAACGTCGCTGGTGGCATTCCCCCTGCCTTTCGGAACAATCTGGTTCCCACAGGCTGCGACATACCAGCTGTTAGCGCAGCATCCTCGCTGGTCATTCCCTGTGCAATCCCCAACCAGAATCGTTGAAGTTCAGATCGCCCCGCAACTGACGGCCGTCCCGGGGACGGTAACGGCGCCCGTCCAGATCGCAGTGATCGTCGCTTTCGAATGGCCGAGCGTGAACTCGGCGTCCGGAATACGCGACCGGCACCTACGCATATAAGTAGGTGTAGGGCTCGGATTGCTGTGTCAGGTTGGCAGAGCTTGGTCGCTTTTGAATGACCCTCCTGAGCACCAAGCCTCGTCCTATGGGACCGTGCGGGCGGTCCGTCAGCGGCGGCAGTCGCCCGCACGTTTCGATGTCCTTTAGGAGGCTTGGAGCTGGGTAATGCGCAGCGACCTAGCGTACGTTGTATGCGTCATTTTGATGGGACTAGGCCCTCGCGATCATAGCGATCGCCATGCTTATGCAATAAGGCCCGGGGCCGATGTAGCGTTCAGCCCGTTCAAAGGGCAAGGACGCCCTTCCGGGAGTCACATGCAGGCTTTCCGACCTAGCGCGGGATCAGGCCCTTCAAGATGGCTTCCGCGCGGATAGAGACGGCCGTGTAGTGCTGTGCGGCCTTGATGGACTATACAGCCCCGGATCGGTTTCCGCGATGTAGGGATCAGATAGAAGGCGCTGGAGCCCGCTTCCGGCGCCATGCCTGCACCCGGCGAAGCCGCGACAGCACAGAAAGCCGTCCTTCGACCCTGATCCGCTTCTCACTCGTCACACGTCCGCTCCTCATGAGGTTGCGAGCCTAGCTCAATGTGCGGTGCGGAGGGAAGGGCTCCCGGAATGCTACGGACGCCAGCTGACCTCACGAGCGTTCGATGGGTCCGGATTTGCAAGGCTCAGCAGCTCATAGCTGACAACTTACGGGAGCACAGCAAGATGGATGGTTGGTTGGTGACGGTCGCTGTCTTCAAGGAAGACGGCGACGATGACGAAGAATTCAGGCACATAACTTACGTCGTTGCTGCCGCTGACCCGGCGGAAGCAGTGAAGCTGACCGTAAAAGACAGCGGCGCGAAGGCCGCAATCCTCAACTGCCCCATCGAGGAGGAGCAATTGCTAAGACTTGGCGTGAAGCCCGGCGAGCTTCTCGTTATACACGATGGCGAGTTCGATCCGATCATCTCGCGCCATCGTCGTCACTAAGCGCTCCACGTCCGATCTTGATCAGTTGCGTCGAGTTCATGACATTGTCGTTCGGAAGCCGCCGCTCGCACGAGCAGTCAATCTGCACAAGGTATGAAAGCGCGCCGTTTGCTTGTCTCCGCAATGTGGCCGCCTGGCACGCTGATTGCTGAACCATGATTGCTTGGTCGCTTATTGATTGAGTGAGGGCCAAGTCTACGCATCGTAACTCGTGCGGGCGGTCGTCAGCAGCCGCCCGCACGCTTTTTCATAGCGCTACGCGCTGCTTTGTGAATGGCACGCGAGTTGCTGAGAGACGCTGCGGCTTGGCTCCTCATACTTCACGCAACCCCATGAGATAGCCGAGCCTCTTTGTTGGCGCAACTCGCGCGGGTGGTTCCTCCAGCCGCCCGCGCGTTTTTCGCGCGAAAAGCCGTAAGGTCATACCATGACCCGTGAAGAGGCTAAGGAAACTGTTGCAATGAACAGGCTCAAATTCGTCCCTGCATTCGTGGCCGCTATTCGCTCTGCCGATCCTGACAAGCTCGCCGCACTTCGCAAGACCATCCGTGAGCGCGGAAGCCCTGACGAGTTCATACTGGCGAGCACAGAACTCAATCGCAAACATCCGACTTACGCTCTTTAGACTGCTAGGATCATCTCCGACGCGGCACATGAGGAGAAGCGCTAATGAGCATCCACCCAGCCTCCGGAAGTCACACCATTCTCATTGCAGACGCGGCCGTATCGGTCGTTAAGGTGGCTTGCACAGCATGGCGGCTGTACGTGCGAGCCGACAGAGAAGGCCCAAGCAATTGGACTGGGATGAAGGCAAAGAGATCGGCCAGAAACGCGAGGCCAGCGCGATGGCCGGCCCCATCAATCTCCGATCGCTTGATGGTTTCAACGGAATTACGAGGTCAGCCGACATGTCACCGCTCATCCTCATTGTGGCTTCGACGCACCTCAGCATCTTAGCCACCGTCAACATCGCTGCTCGGCCATCAAAGACTTTAGATGAGTGTCGAAGGATTGGTGAGCTAGCGATAGAAGTCGCGACCGCGAAGCCCAGCCGCTCCGCGTCCTATATCTGCCATGACACTACGCGAGAACAGAGTTTAACGGGTGTACTAGGCGTGGTTGCCTACGTTTCGCAAGAGGACGGTAAAATAACGATCCTTGAGGGCTACATGGCGACGATGTCTGACTGCAAAGTTGCCGGAATGGCGGCAACCGCGAGCAAGGCTGTTCCCGGCGTTAGAACCCGGGCTTGGGCTTGCTACGATCTCGGCATCTTTGAACAATGATGCGATGAGCGTTTCTAATCTTCGCGCGTGTAGCGTACGCGCTGCATCACCTTCAGGAGTTGTCGGAACGTCGCGACCAACGCGAGCACGCTATCGGCAATCCGTATCCCGTGCGACTTTCCGGATGTGCGGAGCACGTCCGGCTTTCCGTAGGGCCTGCGGCTTGCCCGTGGTACGTGGTGTGTTGCGGCTCATTATGCGGCCCTCGCCTTTCTCGGACGTTTCGCATCCCGAGTAAGTTTGAGCCCGAGCAATTCGAACACCCGGCGCGAGATGGATTCTTGCGCCTCGCGTAGCTCCACCGACCGCAGCACGGCCAATTCGCCGATCTAGCGCCCGCTGATGCCGGGCACGGCGTGGCCTAGCAAAACGCTGGACAGAATTTCGGGCACGCCCAGCGCGGTCGCCAGCGATTTGTAAGAATGCCGAGGGCTCCGCGCCAGCTCCCGTCGCTACCACCGCCCAACCGGGCAAATCCAACAGCCGGGGCGAACTCAAGACCGGATAAAACTTGGGGACAAGGTCATCGGTAGCGAGACTGTGTCGGAAGATATGGACGCCGCGGTGGGCGCAACCTTCGATTCCAACGCGATCGAGAGCGGCCTTGGCGATCATGGTGATCGCGCATCCGGAAGCAAAGCCGACGTGTGGCGCGAGTGTGCGGACGAATAGCCGCCGGCAACGACGACTTTGGGCGGCCATTGCGCAGATATGCAACGATAGCCGCGCCAATGTCTGGCGGTATATCGGCATTCGTGCACGCTGTCGGCCCTTGGCGCGAACGAGTATCTCGCTGGCGCGCCAGTCGATATCGTCGACGGTGAGCGTCGCAACCTCGTTGGCCCGCAGGCCGAGCTTGGCCAGCAACAACAGAATGGCGTAGTCGCGCCGTCCCGTCACCGTCTCTCGGTCGCAACCGTCGAGAGCCTTCCGCACCTGAGCAGCAGGCAGATAGGTCGGTAGAGTTGCGAGCTTCCATCGGCGCATCGATGGAACGCAATCCGCCAACGGGCGCGCGTTCAGCCCCCGATGGTGGAGGTAACGGAGAAAGGCACGCAACGACCAGCACATCGCCTTGCCTGTTCCCGGGCCCCAATCCTGGGCGTGGCGCTCAACGTAGCGGATCACGTCCTCTTGGCTGATCTTGCGCAGGGCGCCGGCGCCGCCGGAGCACACCAGTTCACGGGCGATAGCGGTGCAGACTACCGTCGTTCGCTTGCCGCGCGCAGCCAGCTTCCGGTAGCGGGCCGTCAAGCAGCTCTGCGCCTTCCAACCAATCTCTCGCACTGCCGGCGACACCTGCTCAAGCCGGTATAGCTTTGTCTTGCCGATCTTCGGCGGATGTCTATATGTCCAGACGCTTTCGACCAACATGTGGCGAACACGGCCGCTGCCGGCCTTGGTGATTCTAACACGCCTGACAGACTCTCCCGTCGATCGTTCGCTTGGCACTAGGCCGAGGTAACCCATAAGCTGACGTGGGCTCTCAAAACGGTTCACGTCACCAACCTCGGTCAGTGTATTTGCGAGCGCCTGGCTTGAAGGTCATCGCGACTTCATTTCCGCCCAAAGCAGTCCGACAGCGATGGCGAGCGAGCCGACACTCGCGGAGCTGATCGGCCTCAATTTTGTTTTCGCCTCCCGGCCAGCGGATCGTCTGGCGTCGGGATCAGGCCCGGCTTTGACGGGTCGGTTTCGGCTGCGACTGTTTGTTTGAGTTCCGTTACGTTGACCGTTGAGGGTTGGACTTCCATTAGGCGCGGCCCCAGATCAAAGCATCTTGAGATTGTCAACCTGCTTTGTCTGACCAGTCGACAAGAGATCTTCGGGGGGTAAGCTTCGGCCGTGCATCAAGCAGGCAATTGGGGAGCACTAGAAGTCATCAGGGGAGCTTTTAATGTCAGACCTTGTTGCGATCGTGTACCCATCCGAAGCTAAAGCAGAGGAAGTTCGGCAAAAAATATTCAAGCTCCAGAGCGAGTATCTGATCACGATCAGCGATGCCGTGATCGCCGTCAAAACTGGGGACTCTGTAAAACTCAGTCAACTTGTGAATACCACGATGACTGGCGCCGCAAGTGGCAGCTTCTGGGGATTGCTATTGGGGATGGTCTTCCTGAATCCGCTTCTGGGCGTGGCTCTCGGAGCCGGCGCAGGCGCACTGAGCGGTGCGCTGATCGATTTCGGGATCAGAGACCAGTTCATGAAGGATCTCGCGTCGAAGGTAAAATCGGGCGATGCCGTCCTCTTCCTGCTGATCCAGTCTATGACGTCAGACAAGGTTCTCAATGCGATTAAGGATGCGGGAGGGATTGTCCTGACAACCTCGCTCGATGAAAAGAGAGAGCAGCACCTGCGCGATGCTCTCGCAGCCGCAACTCAGGCCAAGCCTGCCTAGCCAGTGAGCCAAAACCTGGCGCCAGCGTCAAAGCGTCGCCGAGAACGGTAGTCGCTGCGCTGTCACCGCAGTCGCTGTGGCAGCGGAATACGCTACAGTTTTGCGTAGGGATCGGTGCGCAACGGCATCGGTCCCTGGGCGGGATCGCCCGCGAAGGAGGCCGGCTGCAGCCATGCGGCTCCGCGGCCGCTCAGCCGGCTCTCTTCCGCGCTATCAAAAGCCGGGAGAAAATCATGCGAAGATTGCTTCTATGGGGGCTCGCACTTGGGATTGCTTCGGCAGGGATTACGGCGACCAGCGGTCGCTCGCAAGCCGGCCTTATGGCGCCGCTGGGCGTGCGTCAGGCCGCCGACGAGCTTCGTCTCGCGGAGACTGTCCAGTTCACGTGGAGGGGCCATCGCTATTGTTGGTACAATAGGGGATGGCGCGGTGGCGGCTGGTATCGGTGTGGATTTGCTTCGAGGCGCGGCATGGGCTGGGGTGGTCCAGCGGGATGGCACGGACGGCGACGGCCAGGCCACCGCCCGGTCACTCGGCCTCCGAGACCTTGTGGGCCAGGAATCGAGCGTCCGCGACCACTCCCGCAACCGTTCCCTGGCAGAGCTGACGACATCTTTGTATGTCGTTCGCCGGCCGCGACGTGGCACGCCAGTCGGAGCCCGCCATGGCCTTGAAGGAGCCGCAAAAACGCGCGCGCCAAGCGCGCAATGCCGTGCTGGTCGATCTCGCGCTGCAGGGCGGTGGATCGCACGGCGCTTTTACCTGGGGGGTGCTCGATCGGCTCATGGATGAGCCGTGGCTGCGCATCGAGGCGATATCGGGCACCTCGGCCGGCGCGATGAACGCCGTCGTGCTGGCGGGCGGTTTTATGACCAACGGCCGGGCCGGCGCCAAGTCTGCATTGGAGGCCTTCTGGCGGCGGGTCGCTGACTCAGCGCGGTTCAGTCTCATTCGGCGAAGTCCGCTGGACGTCATCCTCGGTCGCTGGACCCTTGATACGTCGCCCTTCTATCTCGCCTTTGATCTGGCGAGCCGCGTGTTCTCGCCGCGTGTTCTCGCCGTACGACCTCAATCTTGCCGGCACAAACCCTTTGCACCAGGTCCTCGCCGAGTCGGTCGATTTTCGACAAATCGCGAACTCCCCGATCCGCTTGTTCGTGACGGCGACCAACGTTCATACCGGCCGCGGGCGTGTGTTTCGCAACGCCGAGCTTTCGCCCGACGTTCTGCTCGCTTCGGCCTGCTTGCCGACCCTGTTCCGCGCGATAGAGATCGATGGCGAGCCCTATTGGGATGGCGGCTACTCCGGGAACCCGACGATCACGCCGCTCGTACGCGAGTGTAACTCGCATGACACGCTTCTCGTCGCGGTCAATCCGGTCGAGCGACCCGGGACACCGCGCTCCGCGCGCGAGATCCTCGATCGGTTGAACGAGATTGCGTTCAACGCCACGCTGCTCAAGGAGTTGCGCATGATCGCGCTGCTGCGGCAGGTCGCGGACGCCGGCAGTTCCGAGGGGCGCAAATGGGCCGAGATGCGCATCCATCTGATCGCGAGCAAGGTTCTGGCCGGGCTCGGCGTCTCGTCAAAGCTCAATGCCGAGTGGGACTTTCTCTGCATGCCGCGCGACGAAGGCCGCCGTGCCGCGGAGGCATTCCTCGTCGCGAACGACCAGAATATCGGCAGGCGTTCCTCGATGGATTTGAATTTGCTCTTGCAGCAGGTTTGACACCATGGGCCTCGTCGGGATCCTGGTTGCCCTTGGCCTGCTCATCTGGCTCTCGTTCCGCGGATGGAGCGTGCTCCTGCTGGCGCCGGCTGCCGCGATCGTCGCTGCGGCTTTCGCCGAAGAGCCCTTGCTTGCCCATTGGACGCAGACTTTCATGGGCGGCGCTGCGCAGTTCATCGCGCAATTCTTCCCAATATTTCTGCTCGGTGCGCTGTTCGGCAAGCTGATGGACGACACCGGATCGGTCCACGCGATCGCCCATTTCATGAGCACCAAGCTCGGGGCGCGTCGCGCGATCCTTGCCGTGGTGCTTGCCGGCGCGGTCGTCACCTACGGCGGGGTAAGCCTTTTCGTCGCCTTTTTCGTTTTGGCGCCGATGGCACGGGAAATGTTTCGCGTCGCGAACATCCCACATAGGCTCATGCCGGCCACCATCGCTCTGGGCACCTCTACATTCACGATGTCGGCAATGCCCGGAACGCCCGCGATTCAAAATACGATTCCGATGCCGTTCTTCGGAACCACGCCGTTTGCCGCGCCCGGATTGGGCATCGTCGCTGCGGCGATCATGCTTGCATTCGGGCTCTGGTGGCTCCGCCGCGCCGAGGGATCGGCACGCAAGACCGGTGAAGGCTATGGCGGAGACGCAGAGCTCGTCAGCGGAGCGGTCGCTGACGATCAGTTCATCCGCGAGCGCGCGACATCGTCCCACGAGTTCGATCCGGCCGAAATAACGCATGGCAAGCGCGGCGACGTGCCGCCACCGATCGGCACGGCGATCATCCCGCTTCTCGTGGTCGTGGGCGTGAATCTGCTGATGTCGCTCCTGATCCTGCCACGGCTCGATTTCTCGTTCCTCGCGCAGGAGCGCTGGGGCGGGACATCCCTTGCCGGCGTCGCCGGGCTGTGGTCGGTCGCAGTCGCTCTCGCCGCCGCCGCGGCGACGCTCATCGCGCTCAATCGAGCCCGTCTGACGGATCTAAGGGCGAGCATGGACGCCGGCGCAAACGCCTCGGTGCTCCCCATTTTCAGCGTGGCGAGCCTCGTCGGCTTTGGAGCCGTCGTCGCTGCGCTACCGGCCTTTGTGTCGGTGCGCGACTGGGTACTGTCGATCTCCGGCGGTCCTATCGTCTCTCTCGCCATCGCGATAAACGTTCTTGCTGCCTTGACCGGATCGGCCTCCGGCGGATTGACCATTGCGCTCGATGCCCTTGGTGACACTTATTTGCAGATTGCCCAGACGTCTCACATTGACCCGGCGCTCATGCATCGCATTGCCGTGATCGGTTCCGGCACCCTCGATAGCCTACCGCATAACGGTGCCGTCGTGACGCTGCTTGCGGTCTGCGGTTCGACCCATGGCAAGAGCTACTTCGATATGGTGATGGCCAACATCGTTGGGCCGATCATCGCCTTGGCCCTCGCCATTTTCTTGGGTTCGATGATCGGATCATTCTAGGAGGGACGACGAGGACGCTATCGACGCGATCTTGTCCGCCGTCAGGGCCGACTTCGAACTCGCGAGCCGTTATTGAAGGCCTGATTGGCCTGTATCGACGTGCGACCTTACCGCCTCCGGCAGCGCCAGCGATCTACGCATAGCCGGCGCCCATCAGAGGTTACCGCGGTTCTCAGCCTCTGAGCCGGAGACGAGTGAGCATTCCGGCAAGTGGCGCGCAGAGTGCGCAATTTGCAGTGTAATCACGCGCTACCAAATGAGGTAGGTATGACGTGTTGGCGGTTGTGGTAGCTTCTCAAGGTTGATGATCGAAGCTGAGCAGCGAACAACTCAGCTCGTTACAATCCCCTTTAGGCTAGGAGACGTCGAATGACCGCGAATATAACCGAAGACGAGAAACGCGAACGGCGGGCACGTCCAGAGCCCGGACTGGCCCAGGCATCGGGCGGCGGCCCCGAAGCTGCGGCAACAGCGGCACCGGCATCACGCATTCAATTAATTTTTCCGGAATGGGAAAAATCGATCGAAGCGACAAGGCACCTGTTCGCGACGGCACTAAAGGACGGATTAAGTTTCGCCGCTTCCTCTCTGCACGACCAGGCCAACTTTCTGAGAAATCTTTCCGACTCCAAGACTCCCTCGGAGCTCCTGAAGTGCCACCTGGACTTTGCGGAGAAGTTCTGGTCGAAGTCGTTCAGCCAAGGCTCGAAGATATTGGATCATCTCAAACCACAGCCATCATCTGCGGCAAGCCAAGCAATCCACCGAGCTTGAAGCAACGGCCCGACCGTACTCTGCTTCATCCGGGGCCACACGTCGGCGGTCGGCGACGTTGTGGATACTGCATTCGGCTCGACCTGAGAGCACCTCCGTCCGCCTCCTGCTCGATATGGAGCTCAGATGGCGCATCGAACGCGACTATCAAGCAACGGTCGGGCGTCAGCATTATGTGAAGGCGCGATGGTTGCGGCTTCCATTACCACGCCATGTTATGCATCGCGCCCGAAGGAGGACGTTTCCGTCCTCCCGATCTCATCGGCTGGTGTCTGAAAAACCTCAAACTTCTCAGAAATCAAAGTCCCTGCACTCCCGCTCAGAACCGAGCGTCATGCCGAATTTGGTCACTACCATGGCAGCGGCTCCTCAAAATTGGCTGGACGCCTAGATGTCCGAGTTTGCGCAATCCGAGCGAGGCCCATGCGTCCGATCTGTGACGCCTCAAGAACCGGTTTTCATGTCCGATTTGACAGGATGGTAGCCTCGCGTGCGCCGTCATGCGCAATATTATGAGTGCGCCGCTTTCGGCCCTCGACGAAGCACTCGCCCCTTGCAATTCACCCTCGTACGAGCAGTGAAGAACAGAGCTCTCCAGTTGCACAAGACAGGCGGGACCGCACAAGGCCCCCTCACCCGGAGATCGATGATATTCATTGAGCCGTTTCGCCGGGCTCCATAGCGTCGATATTCTTCAGCATTAGCTCGCGCAAGAGCGTCGATCCGGGGATTTGGACTTCCTTGCCGTCGCGCAGTCTGCCGATTGCCGCGAGCAGCTTGCGGATATCATAGGTCGAATTGAACACCTCCGGCACACCGCGTTCAACGTTGAGGAGCGTGTAGGCGGCTTCCATCGCAGTGCGAACCGAGTTTTCGGTCGTGAAGATGCAATCGCGCTCCGCCGACTCAGCAAACTGGCCGATGAAGGCAAAATTGACAGCGCCTTCGGGCACAACATTTGGTCGATCACCCGCCCGCCGCGGCATGAAGAAAGATGTGACGTAGGGCATCATCACCGGCACTGTTTTTGCGGCCGTCGCGGCCAGTCCCGGTATTTCATCGATCGGCACGCCGAGGTGATACAACCATTCCTGCGTAATTTCCTCGCCCGTGCAATCTTGCATCGGCTTGTTCACGTAATCGCCGGGCTTGTCGACGAAAAGTGAATAGAGCCAGACGACGATCTGATCACTGGGCTGGTGCTTGAAATGCGGTTGACGGTTTACAGTCCAACTGAGCAGCCAGTTCGAATCCTTCGCCGTGACGACCCCTCCCGTGACGACCTTGCCGCTGAACGGATCGCGTTTGGCGATCTTGCGGATATAGGCCGGAATGCGCGCGTCAAGAGTCGTGATCGTCGCCGATTCCCATTTGGTTGCAGGGATATTGCCGCCGAAGACGTCCGGGCGGCCGAAAGCCGCGTCCTTGACCGCAATACGCCGCCACAGATCCCAAGCTGGCGCCGGGCCTTCGTCAAGCCTGGAGGGCGTGTGATGGTCTCCCTTGTCCGAGTTTTCAGTGAGCGACCCGATCGTTATGAGTACAAGATCGTCGGCGCCAAGGCCGATACCGCCGGCGACGCCATCCTCCAGCCAGTGGATGGCCGTGGCCTGCTTGCATCCGGCCTTTAAGTCGAAATCGACATCGGTGACTTCGACGTCGTAGCGGAAGTTGACGCCCTGCTCCAACAGCCATTTGCACAACGGTAGAACCAGCGATTCATACTGATTGTACCTGGTAAACTTCAGCGCACTGAAATCCGGCAGGCCTCCGATATGGTGGATGAACCGATGCAGATAAAGCTTCATCTCCAGGGCGGAATGCCATTCCTCAAAGGCGAACATCGTCCGCCAATAAAGCCAAAAATTGCTGCCGAAAAACTCTTTCCCAAACACTTCGTCGATGCGCTTGTTCTCCATCTCCTCACGGGAGGCAAGAAAGACGGCAATCAATTCCTTCTGCGCTTCTTCGCTCAGAGTGAAAAGGCCGTCGGTACGCGCATCCTGTCCCTGGTTCACCGTCGCCCGCTGCAGCGAGTAGTTCGGATCATCCTTGTTCAACCAGTAGAATTCGTCGAGCACGCTGGCACCTTCGATTTCCAGCGACGGGATCGAACGGAACAAGTCCCATAGGCACTCGAAATGATCCTCCATCTCGCGGCCGCCCCGGATCACGAAGCCCCTTCCCAGGTCTTGGTTACCGTCGAGCGCTCCACCGGGGATCTTCAGCCGTTCGAGGATGGTGATCCGGTCGCCACGCATATGGCCATCGCGGATCAGGAAGGCCGCACCGGAAAGCGCCGCCAGGCCCGCACCGACCAGCCACGCCGTCTTGTTGTCCGCACCTTCGGGTTTGCGGGGGCGGGCAAAGGCTTCGTAATTTCCGCTACCGTAATACATGGAACATTCCGTCCGATTGGATCGACAATCCTTGGGCTCATTAAAAGGTGTTCTCGGGCGCCAGGCATTTGCGCGGGACGCCGATCGTTAGACCGCCATCGATCACGATCTCGGAACCGGTAAGGTAGCTGGACTCGTCGCTGAGTAGGAACAAGACTGCCTGCGACACTTCCTGCGGCTCGGCTGCCCGCCCGAGTGGAACGGGGAAAAGGGAGGACTCGAAGCTCTCGGTCATCGGGGTGGCAATGAAGCCGGGATGGATCGAGTTGATGCGGACTCCCGAGGCTGCGGCTTCCAGCGCAGCGGATTTTGTTATGCCCCGAACGCCGAACTTGGAAGCGACATAGGCGTGGAGCCCGGCACTGCCCCGCAGCCCCTCGACCGAGGAGATGTTGACGACCGAACCTCCGCCGGCGCGCCTGATGGCCGGCAGGGCCGCCTGCATTCCGAGGAATACACCGGTCAGATTGACGGCGAGGGTCTTGTTCCATTGATCGAGCGGGAACTGCTCGATAGGGGCCATGTTGGCGATCCCGGCGTTGTTGACCAGCCCATGCAGCGCGCCGAAGCGCCGCTCGGCGCTTGCGACCGCCTCGGCCCACTCCTTCGGCTGGGTAACGTCCTGAGGGACATAAACCGTGGATTCGCCCAGTTTAGCGGCGAGAGCCTCTCCTTCTATATGAAGAATATCAGTGATTACGACCCTGGCCCCCTCAGCCACCAGCAGACGCGCGTGAGCCGCACCCATCCCGCGAGCCCCGCCGGTCACCAGAATAACCTTGTTCTTCAAACGTCCCATGATCCTTGCCTCGTGCCGTTGGTCAATGGCGGTGCAGCGTCTTCCAGGCGTCGAAGAGGACGCGGGGATCATGCTGGCCCTTATAAAAGGGCGAAACCGGACGCTGGATGTCGAGCAAGCCGAAAACGGCGGTCTGCGCCGCGCGCACGGAATATTCGACGGTAAAGACAACGTCGTCGGGAATCTCGCAGAACTGGCCGATGAAGGCGAGGTTGCGCGAGCCCTTCGGGATGACCTTCGGCCGGTCGGTCCTCACGCGCGGCATGAACTGGGCGGTAATGTAAGGCATCATCGCCGTTACGACGCGCGAAGTGTCGAGGATGTGCGGAATACTCTCTGTGAATCGCAGGTGCGAAAGCAATTCGATGAGAATTTCACGCCCCGTGCATTCCGACATGGGCTTATGCACGAAGTTACTCGGCCGGTCCGGGAAGAGCCCATAGCCCCACCACACCCAGACATTCTTGGGCTGTTCGTAAAAGTGCGGTTGACGATTAAGGACAACGGTCAGGAGCCAACTGGAATCTTTGATTGTTACCAGTCCGCCCTTGCCGGCCTTATTGCCAGAGAAGGCTTCTAGCCGGTCGAAGAAGCTCGAGTCGTCCGTCGTGACCGTGAACGATTCCCATTTGGACTGGTCGATCCTGGAAACGAAGACGGCGGGGCACCCGAAGTCTGGACTCTTGGCAGCCAGACGTTCCCACAGTTCCCACGAACCTCCGTTTCGCGTCGTATTCAGCGCAGGAACCGTGTCCATCGAACCGTAGCTGGTATCGGATGTCATTGATCCGTTGGTCACGAACACTAAATCCTGTTCAGCCAGATCGATGACGCGATCTTCACCGCCCTGCCGATAGTGCAAACGCGTCGCGGTCTTCTGCCCGCCTTCGATCACAACATCAATATCGGTCACTTCCGCCCCCATCTCGAGCCGCACGCCCCGGGCCTTCAACCATGCAACGATCGGGCGGACCATGGCGTCGAACTGGTTGAACTGCGTGCGGTAAATGCCTGCCATGGTGTCGATCGTCGAGAACAGATGCAGGAAGCGTAGACAGTAGCGCTTGAACTCGATCGCACTGTGCCAAGGCGCAAAAGCAAAGGTCGTGGACCAGATGAACCAGAAGTTGCTGCGGAAAAAGTGGGGTTCGAACCAGTCCTGGATCGTCCTGATGTCGAGCACAGATTCTGGAGTCGCGCAAAGCGCGATCAGGTCGAGCCGATCCCTCTCCCTGAAACCCAGATCGGAGACGTCGACGATCTGACCGCCCGAAACCAGACGCGCCCTGTCGTTCCAGAAGAACTCCTGATGGAACTCCATCAGCTCGTCCTTGGCCGATTTCATGGGGTCGCCAATTGAGGGGATGAAGGACAACAAGTCGTAGGTGCAATTGAACCTTTCCTCGAACATGCGGCCGCCGCGCATGACGTATCCATCCTTCGGATTGCCGTGCGCGTCGAGGCTTCCGCCGAACTGCTCCATCTGCTCGAACAGAACGATATTCGGGCCCGAGAGCCCGCCCTCCTTGACGAGGTAGGCCGCTGCGGCCAAGGCAGCGATGCCTGTTCCGACCAAATAGGCGTTGCGAGGAGCTACCTGCTTCGGTGGATCAGGGCGGGAAACGAGAGAAGCAGAGCACATAAAGTTCTCCGGCATGCAGCGGTTGGAAATATAGATTCCATGCAATCGGCGCGCCGATGGCGGCGCGTGCTAAAAATATGATCGCGAACCACCGTTCCCGGGACTGCATAATCAGCAAGCGCCGAAGCTCTTCGACGTACACTAGCCATATGCAGACGCCGTCGGGCGCCTGACCATAAGCAGCAATAGCGCCGCGTTGATCGGGATCGATCAAGTCATACCAGCAGCGGCTGTGCGCTGCGCAAGGAGCTAGTTGCGGGCCCTTCTTGAAGACGGAATGCAAGCGTCGTCATGTCGGGTTTCCAACCGACCCGTCGCCAACCAGACAAGAAAGAAAGCAACTGGACAAGACGAAAATTGAGTTGGTTCCGGTTGCCGCTTTTGCCGAACCCGACCATATTGCAGCACGACGATGCCAAGGTGACGTTACAAGGTGCTTGGCCAGCGACCGGGTCGAGTTCGAGCGCAAGCACTAGCGGTCCTTGCCGCCTCGCTAAAGTCTTTCGGGATGGCGAGGCACTCTTCGCCTAGAGCCCGTGAGCCTTCATTTCGTCTGCAAGGTGCTCCAAACTCTAAGACTTCGGGCTGTGAGGCTGGCACTGGCCAGTTCTCTCCAGGACTTCCGCACCTCCATCCAACGGCCCTTTCGAGCGGGCAGGGTGTCGAGCATTTTCTCGGCAATCGGTGCAAGGCGCGCGGCTTCCGAGTTCGGGTCGCACTTGGCATCTTCGAGAATTTTAAGAGCGGTCGTTTCGGACCGCCTCCACCCCGACTCGGTGAACCTGCTCTCCGCGAAATACTCAAAACAGGTCCGGAACGTCAAAGCGCGGCCGATGATCGTATGGGCTGGCAAGCCCGCCTCACTCAGCCACGTCCGAAGACAGTCGTCACACCACACTCGGCTGCTGAGGTCGAGAAGGTCCGCACCTTCGAAGACCAAAAGCGCCGCCATGCCAGCGATCTCGCATTGCACCCCGTCGTCCTGTTTTTCGAACCAAGCCCGGATTGCATGCAACGGCGTCACCGGCCGATTCAGAACCGGTACCTGCGCCGTGCCGGCGCGATGGAACTGGACCACGTTTTCCAGCGGTGGCATGCGCGGCCACGGCCTCCCCTCTGCGTCCCACAAGACCCAGCGCTCGGCGATCTTCTTTGCCTCTTCGGGAGACCTGCTTCGCCAAAGCTCCTTGAGCGCCTCATTGACGTAATATGAGACGTCAGCTTTCAGACCGCATGTACGTGCTATTGCCGCGAGACGACCGGCGTCAATCAGCCGTGCCGCGAAATTGTTCTCTGCGTTCATTTGCCGAGGCCTTGCGCGCCCTTTCTAGCGCGTCCCGTTCATCCGGCTCGATGTGATCAAACCAAGAGCCCGGGGAAATGTCGCAATACGCTTGGTCGCTTATGATTGACCCTCTGGAGGGCCAAGCCACTCGCATCGCAACTCGTGCGGGCGGTCCGTCAGCAGCCGCCCGCACCCCTTTTATGTGCCGTGCACTGTTCCGCGTGTCTTGCATTGTGAATGGCACGCAAGTTGCTGAGAGGCTTATCGGCTTGGCTACTCATAACTTCGCGCCCCCCTGAGATGGCCGAGCCTCTTTGTTGGCGCAACTCGCGCGGGTGGCTGCAGCTGCCCGCGCGGTTTTTTTTGGCATAATGCCGCGGAAGTCATGCCATGACCCGTGAAGAGGCATCGGAGAACGCGATTGAGGCCCTCACACAGTGGTCTCAAGGAAAGGTCGCAACGAGCGTCGTGCTTGCCGCGATTGCAAAACTCGAAGTGACTAGGCCTCCACCCAGACGGCCTCCAAAGCGGAAGGGCACTTCGAGGCCGCCCGCTCACGATCGCTAACGAGGCTGTTGCAATGGACAGGCTAAAATTCATGCCTGCCTTCGAAGCAGCTATTCGCTCCGCCGACCCCGAGAAGCTCGCCACACTTCGCGTGGCCATCGGCGAGCGCGGGGCCCCGAAGAGTTTACAGTGACGAGCACAGAACTCATCCGCAAACACCCGCTTACGCCCTTTAGGTTGCTTAAGATCATCTCCGACGCGGCACATAAGGAAAGACGCTCATGAGCGTCACCCCAGCTTCTCGAGGCCATAGCATTCTCATCGCAGAGGCGGCTGTGTCTGTCGTTATTACGGCTTGCGCATCATGGCGGCGGCTGTATGTGCGGACCGACAGAGAAGGCGCGAGTGATCGGGTCAGAACGGCAAAGAGATCGGCCAAGAACGAAGGGCCAGCGCAATGGCCGGCTCCAACAATCTTCGATGGCTTGATGCGCTTAATGGAATTACCCAGTAACGATTTCGAGGTCAGCCGACATGTCACCGCTCATCATCATTGTCGCTTCGACGCACCTCAGCATTTTAGCCACCATCCACATCGTCGCTCGGCCGTCAGAGACCTTAGATGAGTGTCGGAGGATTGGAGAGTCGGCAATCAAGGCCGCGACGTTGAAGCCCGGTTATTCTGCGTCCCTATGTCTGCCACGACACTACCCGAAAACGGGGTTCATCGCGCGTATTAGGTGTCGTTGCCTACTTGCAGCAAGAGGATAGCAAAATAACAATCCTTGAAGGTCACATGGCGACGATGTCAGACTGCAATGTTGCCGGTATGGCAGCAGCCGCGAGCAAAGCTACTCCCAGCGCCAGGTCTCGGGCCTGGTCTTGCTACGACCTTGGCAGCATCGGACGGTGATCCAACGGCGCTGGTACCATATACGGCTACGGCAGGCACTAGATATCACCACGCATCACGATATATAATCCGAGGCTTGGAAACCAGCCTTGTTACTGGCCGGCGATGCCGCGCCTAAAGTCGAAAACGGGGGCCTGCACGATATGCACAGGCCCCGTTTTTCTTGATCAGCTTCCGGCTATTCAGCCGCCTGCGCGAGCGCCTCAGCACGACAGGCGCGCGCTGTAGATTCGGCCGCCCCGATCTTGACGCTGTATCCACCACCTTCGACAGCGTAGCAATCCGCGTCATCACCAGCTGCAATCCACCAATCGCAGCTGTCAGGCACCAGGTGGAATCCGATGTCAGCCAGGAAGTCTTCCGCCTCCTTCAACGTTTCGAAAGTCTGGCCGTCTGCAGTCTCGGCCAGCTTCAGGGCTTCAGGCGCGCGCTGTCCTCGAATAGGCGATCATAGATCCTATCGAGCCATTCAGGCTCGTACGGCAGCTCATCGAGTAGCAGCAGAGCTTTCCTGCTTAGCTCGCGCCAGTCCGCAGCAGGCGCGTGGAACATGCACCGCGCGGGCAGAGAGGGAGAGCTTATTTGCCGATCTTCGAACGGCTAGAATCTGAGCTTGAGATTCTGAAGAAGAAAGAGGCCACACTAGAGCGGGCTCGTATTCGAGCTGCATGTGTTATGCAGGAGCTTCACACTAAGGAATAGGCTCGCACCTATCCGCCACTACGTCGCGACTGACGCCCCGAACTTCGCCGCGTTCTCTACGGCAACGGCCCGTCACCTGAAAATCAACGCCCACAAAGCTCGCGATCCGGACTGTGATCTCGTCGTCGACTTGATCAACTATGATCGCAACCGACTCGTCGATTTCAATCTCAGCGATCCGACCACCCAAATCATCAAGCTCATTCGCGATCACTGCACTCCATACTTCCTGCGACAGTGTATCGGAGGTCCTGTTTCAGGTCCCGGCGCGGACCGTACGGAACTTGGAATGCTGGGGCGAAAACATGCACGAGCCCAAAGAACAGTCGTCACGCACGGTACCCACGATCTAACGTTGCGGTTGGTTTTAGGGGATTTCAATGGGGCTATTTAAACGCAACGAGAGTTGGGAACACACCTTCCCGCTCACGAGCCGCTACGGCGCTTTCAGGGGAATCCTAGCAGTGCTATTCTGGCTCTGGGGAATCGCCGGCCTACTGTTCAACGCGAGCACGTTGTTCGGCCTCACCGGCAATATTGGCGTCGAAACGTCAGCTCATTTGACTGCAACCTGCCTCGTCTGGATTGGCGGCATGGTGCTATTTGGCATTGGCGCCCTCCTCGCTCATCCGGATTTCGACGGCGAGCGGCCGATGCAAGAAGATTACGGCGACATGCGGGTGGACGCGGTAGAGAATTGACAGCGATATACAATGGCCGACTATCGGGAAATCTCCCAAGAATATGCACAAGGAGCTATCAAAGCCTGCATTCTCATAAACGCTGGCGCGGCTGCTGCTCTCCTGACGCAGTCAGCAAAACTAGTTGAGATGAACAAGCCCGCAATCACAGCCGGCGCCAGGTGCTCGATACTTCTTTGGGCGCTAGGGACAGTCGCCGCTGTTAGCACGTGGGTTCTGGCCTTCATTTCCACAAGATACGTTGACAAGAGCGAACGGGAGAACACTCTACAGTCACGCCATATTCGAACATCAGATCTGTATATGCGGGCCGGACTCATCGCGATTGTGAGTTCGTTGGTTTTGTTCGTAGTTGGGTGGGTCACCCTGGCCGCCAGCCCGCACGGCTAGGCAGCCGGCCGCCGACCCAGCCCGCGCGCCGAGCCGCCTCCACAGCTCATTGGGGTTCTTTCCGGAATCATACGGATAGCGAAGACGGAAGCTCCGCTCCATACTTCACGCAGGTCAGGATTTTGTCATCCCTCCTGCGGATAGAGACAGCGCCGTCCACATATATTTTAGGCGCGGGCGGCGTTACTATCCGGGTACCGACATCATCTGGCTGCGCGGCGCTGGCTATGAACGTTGCGCCTCCTCCACCTCCAAAAGGCAAACGTGGAGTGTCATCGGGCGCATGTTTCCGTCCAAGAGGACGCGCACCCTTGTCCTGGTCGTACCAAGACCGACGATGAGGCCGCGCCGCCATTTTAACTTTGAACCTGTCGAGTACGCCACTATCACGCGAGACCCAACGGTCATTGCATCATTGGGCCGCGAAAACTGGATCGGTTCAACGGGGCGGTCGGCTTTGGGAAATCTCTCCGCTATACGGGGCTGGCGACCCTCCCCGTTCTCTGGCACCGGGGGGGCAGTCGTTCTCTTAGCGGATTTAAACCATTTCGTTGGTAGACCCAGCGCGTAACCGCGACGTCTGAGATCCTGACAGTTTTTGTTCAGTTCCGCCGCGATGACTTCCTCTGGAGTTTGCTTCCTTACCAAATGCCAGAAGATCTCATCCTGCTCTTGCGTCCAGCCGTCTGAGGTTTCGCTCATCACCAAATAATAAGCTCGTTGAACAATCGGCTGCGACGATGCCCGCGAACCTGGCGATTCTACGTTCGCGGGTGATTTCGACAAAGACGAAAGAGAGCGGCGCCTGTAGGGTTTAGCCGAGATCATCCGTTCCGCGGCAGTAGCCCCCCACAGCCCAAACGCAGCGCGAATCCTAAGATCACACCCAGTCATTGCACTATTGGCGAATGAAGGCGCCACCGATGCCGATGGTTTTCGGCATTGAAATCAACGAGACCATCGAAGCTCTTGAGCCGTTTGAATTCCTGGTTTTCGGCGGTTAAGGACAAGGCGACATAGCCAATATCATCATTCAAACCGGTTAGAACCGCTACCGTGGTTGGGCCAGCGCTGTTCTTGAAGTGGTAGTGGCCGGTTGCAGGATAGTTATGGCCATTATAGCTGATCGAAGCAGCAGTAATCTGGCCGTTTGCATCATTGGCCTGTGAGATTACCAGCTTCGCTCCGATGTTGTCGTTCACATAAGTCCCCTGAAGTCTGGACATGATTCTGCTTCCTTATGAGTGACGATATCGCGCAATGAGTCTGCATAAGGCACTATCGTGAAAGGCGAATTGCGACGCACCTACCAGGATTGATAGTCTACGAAGATTTACCGGGCCCTTGCTGTGGCGATGAGAGCCGACTCAATCTGGCCTTTTAACAAACTGAAGAAAGAACCCGTCAAGTCGATCGCCCAGCCTATTGATGGCTGCCGTGATTTTTGTCATCGAGTCCTTGCTCAGATATTCAGCCGCACATGTTCTCTGTAGTCGGCCAGTTCCTTACCACGTCCTACAACGCTGGTACTGGTGCCGTGTGCAAATCGCCAATGGTAGCCAGAATCAACGTGGTGATTTCCGAGGCCTTGTAACTTCTGATGATGCCAATCCGCGGTGCCATTCAGCTTGTCGAAGTATTTCTCCAGACTGGTGTCATGGCTTAGGAAAATGAACTGAAGCCCGTTCGGCACGGCGCTATAGCGCAGCAATGTCCGAACAGCATCCATCAGCGCAAACTGGTCACCAGCGTCGAAGCTGGACGTCACGTCATCAAGCACCGTAAAGCGCGGAACGCCACTATGCTTGGTCGCAGCCGCCAGGAAAATCGCGGCCGCAACAGGGTTGCGATAGCTTTCCGATAGGAGAGCCCGGGCACTGAGATCCTGAAGGCCGAAAAAATCCGCGAGCTTTAGATCAACGTTTTCGCTGTTTTGAGCCCGGCTCAGGGGCGGCTTCACATCAGGCCAGCCGCGCACGAAGCGAGCGAACAGATCCTGGCAGGCGGTCTGAATCTCAGCAATCCGCTCGTTAGCCAGCGCCACCTCGGCGTCGGCGAAGCTCTGGCCGGCGCGCGGGATAAACGTCTTCCACCGGTCCAGCAGATTGAGCTTGTCCTGCTTCGCCTTGAGCGCCGGCGCACCAGTCGCATATTCCAGAACGGCATCACGGAACTGCTTTGCAAAGCTGAGGATACGGGTTACCTGCACCAATGACGGCGGCAACCGCGCCTGCCTCGCCCTGCACCCGGGAAAGGGTCTCGCCGCGCTGCGTTTCAAGGACCCCGAGACGTTTGCGTCGCAGGTCGCCATGGCGTCCTCTTCTATCAATAGGCATTACCAATGCAAAATAGCAGCTCGGATCACGGCTTTATCGTTAAGTTAACCACGTAGACCCTTGAGGGCGTCTCCGAACACGTTTCGTTACCCAACCCCTCGCGATCATTTGGGCGAGATCCTCCATCTCTTCGAGCGATGCGACGGGTCCTTGTTGGAGTAAACGACGAGCCGCTTATCGCGCCCGAGGTGTTCGCGTGCACAACTCAAGACTCCACGAAGACGATCTGAGACGACCTCTCCCGCGGGATCGGCTTGTGCATGAGGTGATCTCGAAGAGCAGGATTTACGATGCCAGCACGGCCATCAGCGGAGTACCCTTGGTCTACGACGATGATCGCTCTTTGCCCCAGCCATTTTTAGCTAGGTCCAGCTGCTTAACCATTGGAATTGGTCTTACCCTGCATACATGCTGCGCTGCTGAGTTAGGCGCGCTGAGCGTATCCATAGTCGTTGCGGCGAAATATCTCCTGTACCAATTAAGAAATCAGCATATTCCGCATTTTCGAAATCGCTCGCATCCAAACTGATGCCATATCTTCTCTGGCGTGCCATCGGCATAGAGCTGACGATAGACCTCAGGCGTTGCCCGCCGCACGCCGAGCGAGAGGTAAGCCGATCGAGGCCGCGAACTCGCCCGTTTTTTTTGCGTCCGCGATAGTCTTCCGCGCGGAATCGGCTCAACTGTTCGCGAAAGCTCCGATATTCGTTGCGTGCACTCTGATAAAGGGGCGTCGGCGCTCGTGTACGACGGCTCCAAATCCACCGACAACTCTGCGTCAACGCTAAATACATAGCTGCAGCGTCGATCAAGGGTAAGACCGTATGTCCGCCTCTGTCGAGGAGGTGGCTCGCCCTACACTGCGCGTCCGAGGGTTGCTCGGACGGACCAAGCCGATCCTCATCACAGGAGGACGAGCGTGGCAGATTATAGGGAAGTATTTGTCGGAATCGATGTGGCCAAGCTGAGGAACGCGGTCGCGATTGCGGACGCAGGGCGGGAGGGAGAGGTTCGTTTCTTCGGTGAGGCCGAAGGTGCGACCGGAACGGTACACGCGGTTGTTCGACGGAGGCTGTCCGAGACCGGTTCGAGCGCGTGGCTTAACGCCGCATGAGCCGCGAGCGTGAGGGACATTACGTCGCACCGAGATCGCGGAGCATGTAGGTCGCGCCTTTGTCGTAGGACGCGAGCTTTGCGCTCAATTCCGCATTCGTCGTGACGGGCCGAAAGCCGAAACGTTCCCATAGCGGTCGCGTGGCGTAAACCGAGACCAGCGCGAGAGCCGCAATGCCTGAGAGGCGCGCGAGTTTCTCGATCGCCGCGACATAAGCGCGTGCCGTACCACCGCGGGCGTCGGCAGCACGGCCACGTCATGCACGTAAAGGCAATCTGCATCGTCAGGCAATCGTTCGAGCAAGCTGTCGAGCGGCGGGATCCGATGCTGCTTCCAGGGATGGGCGAGCCCGTAGCCGACGATCGCTACGTCCGCGGCGAGCACGCGGGAGCCATCAGGACAAAGCCGCATCTTTTCTGCGAACACCTCGGAGCGCTCGAACAGAGCGGGATGGATGCGCGCCGCGATCGCGCTGATCGCAGCAAGGTCAGACGCGCGCGCGGGACGCCAATGCAGCTCGCTCATATCGTTCCATTGCTCCGTCTTATTCACTCCAGTTTATTTCTGAGCCGTTCACAGCGCAATCAAAGGCAGAAACGGAAAGCGCCTTATATGCGCAAGATGAGCGGTACCGCGATCCCGCGCCGCCTCGGCTTTCCCAAAGTAACTTTGCAATCGATGGCCCTGGCAGGCCTCGCGCGGGTCAATCGATCCACGTCGCGTGCCATCTCTCGGCTCGGCATAAGAGAGCACGCGCTGCCGATCCCGGCCGAGCATGTACGCGACGATGGGAGCCGTTCGGATCACGCGCCGTGTCGGTCTACAAGTACGGCAGCGTGGAATTGGCCGATCACCATCTCGTTGAAGATGAACTCCCGGCGCACTGCGACAAATTGATTGGCTCGATCGATAGCCTCGTCGCCACCGCACTCCTCCTTGTACTTTCTGACCAGAATCCTCGATCTGGCCGGACCATCTGGATGCACAAACATCGGGATGGTGATCAGGGTCCGCATCTCCTGGATCAACTTGTCCGACTCGTACCGCAGAAGCAGATCGGCGTCTCCGCTGGAACGTGACCGCTCACATGATAGTTGATCTAGGGTTGGGCTTCTTAGAGCTGGTCCCGATTGTCTGAACAGGATCTCCGCGTCGATAAGTGGAGCGTCTGCCGGGGTTAGGCTGCCAGGCGGAGTGGCAGCGGGGTGAAGTAGGCTTGATCCGGCGTGCTGCCGTCAAGACTCGAATGGGGACGTCGGCTGTTATAAAAGTCGAGATATCGGCCGATCGAGGTGCGCGCCGCGCTGACGCTGTCATAGGCCCGCAGATAGGTGAGTGGCGCGGGGCATTGCAGCCCCGCGCTCTCTCAGAACCGGACGTGAACCTCGCGATTCATCCGGCTCCCGTCATCCAACCGTTGATCCGGCAACCCAGTGAGCGAACAGGCCTGGATTGCGTCGCTTCAGCGATCGCAACCATTCCCATACCGCCAACGTGTGTCCTCGGAACCGTTTGTATTTTCGTGTTGCCCATCGAACGATGTAGGCATCGATCGTGCGCAACTCCTCTTGAAGCTTCGAGGGATAAAACCGCCCGTAGTAGCGCACCCAGCCCGTCAGGACTGGACGGACCCATTTGGCGATTTCCACCAGCTCAAGATCGCTGCGCCGATGCAGCCGCCACCTGCGCACGGTATGCCGCATCCTTTTCCCAGCCTTCTTGCTGACGGCCGGGCTGAATGAGACGAACCGCTCACCGTGTCAATTGTTCGCCATCCTCGGCCGAAAGCTGTAGCCGAGGAAGTCAAACGACTGCTCCGGATAAGCGCCGGAGCGATTGGCATCTTTGCAATACACGATCTTGGTCTTTTCCGGATGCAGCCGTAGCCCGCATTCCGCAAACCTCGCTTCCAGCGCCCGACACAAGTCACGCGCCTCCGCTTCGCTTCGGCAATGGCCGATGGCGTCATCAGCATATCGTTCAAATAGGACACCGGGATATTCTCGGCTCATCCACAAATCGAACGCATAATGAAGAAAGAGATTCGCCAACAGCGGGCTGATGACAGCCCCCTGCGGAGTTCCTCTTGTGCGCTTGACCAAGCTTCCATCCGGCATGCTCGCGGGCGCTTCCAGCCACCTTTGCAGGTAGAGCAAGACCCATTTGCAGTCGGTGTGGCGGCGCACGGCCTTCATCAGAAGGCTCCAATCGATTTCGTCGAAGAAGCTCTTGATGTCGAGGTCGAGCACCCAATCGTGGCTCCAGCATCGACGCCGAGCCACAGCCAGTGCATCATGTGCTGATTTCCCTGGCCAATACCCATAGGAATCCATGTGGAACACGGGCTCCAGGATCGGTTCAAGATAACGCTTGACCACCATCTGGGCGATCCTGTCCGAGACCGTTGGTATTCCCAACGGTCGCGTGCTGCCAGCTCCGCCTTTCGGTATGTCAACGCGCCGCACCGGAGGCGGAAAGTAGCTGCCCGAACTCATCCGATTCCAGATCCGATAGAGATTCTTACTCAGATCTCGGTCGAAGTCTTCGATCGACTGCCCGTCAACACCAGCCGCCCCTTGGTTAGCCTTCACTTGCTTATACGCCTCCCACACATCGCGTTTGGCAATACAAAACGGCTTGGCCTTACTCATGCCGATCATCCCCTTTCGGGTTGTCGACCGCGTAAAGCCCGATGACAACGCCCCTTCGGTCCAGTGCCATTACAGCGCCTTCGTCCCTAATACGGGCGTTTCCGCCCCTGTGCTCCGCATCGGTACTCTGCTCCTTGCGGCGACGAGCCGCTTGGAGTCCTCCCTTCACATCGGAGCGACAGGTTCCTATGTTCCTTGTCAAAGCCTGATCCGAGGTCACGCCGCCTTCATGCCGGACGCCGGTTGGGCAGTCGGCAGGCTCCCCCCAACCCTTGCTCGCGGGATAGACATCCTGATCCCGGTTTCGACGTCGATAGAACACGTTACGACACGTCATCAGCGGTTTACTTACGTTCGTCTCCTCGGATCTCACCTGACGGAGTTTCCTCCGCCTTTTCCTCCAACGCTCACTACCAGGGCTCTTTACCCTCGCAGCTCGGAGTGGTTTGACGTCTACCCCTGCAGGTCGACTTCGGAGGGCCATCCTCCATCTCTGACAAAGCTTCGTCAGGCTTCATGCCGAAGCCTGACTTCCACAGCACACGATGTCCTCATGTTTGAGCGACCGCCACAGCCGCTCGATGAAGACGTTGTCCATCCAACGACCACGGCGGATTTCAGCAGCACTTTGGGTACCGGCCCGGATTGCGCCGCGGAATTGCGCCTTCGGACTTGAGACAAGCCGGTGAAGTGCTTTTCCGTGCGGCCCGCCGCGTTCATTCCGACCAAACACGAGCCAGGTTTTCGCCTTCCCACAGCAGTTCGGCGTCCTTTGGCACGTCAAAGTAGTACCATGCTCCGAGCGTGGGATTTGTCCATCCTGTTGAACTCGTCCTCCCGGATGCTGAAACGACAATTTGCGGAGGATCGCTTTTGAGCGATGTTTATGACTGCGCTCTGTACATGGTCTGGGCTGCGCCGCAAGTTCGATCTTGACCTCCTGCTGACAGACGGGGCACTGAGAGCCGTGGCCGAGATAAGGCAAGCCCTGCTTGACCCAGTCGCTGTTGGCGTCATGGGCAAAACAAGACGCGGCGCATCTATCGCGAATTGGGCCTGCAATTGCGGACGGATCTTGCGCGCCATCCTCGCGCACCAGGACGGCCGGCAGCGTGGTCTCCTGCGCGGCCTCGGCAGCCGCCAGGCTGACGGCGTCGAGAACGGCATGCCAATCGTCGACGCCGCGTCCACACAGCACTGGGCCAAAGAATTTTCCCGTTGAGTTTCCGCAAGCGGATATAGAACGGTCCGCTATCCCAGACCGCGCCGGCGTAACCATAGTTTTCCCAGGTCCGATTGCACCCTGACGACAGTGCGAGCCGAGCGCGACATTCTCGCGCCGATAGATCTACTGCAGGTAATAGAACGCGCATTCCCGGAACGCCTGGTCCCGGTTGACGATGTCGTCGACGCGCTTCGCCTCGGCGTTGACCGACTTGAACGTGTCGCTGTCCGGCGGATACTGCACTTGTGCCGGCCGCCATGTGCTCTCGTCGACATACTCGACCACGACAGCGCGCCGAGCATGGTCAAACTGACCTGCATCGAATCCCGCACGATCTCGCGATCGATCAGCAGCATGGTCGGCACGTCGCGCCACTCGTCGCGCACGATCGAGACGGTGTCGCCGAGCCAGAAATGCTGCGCGCGCGACGGCGCCAGGATCTTGTTCAGCGCATCCGGCACGGCGACGGCCGTCGTAAAGCGATAATCGAACGTGTCGCCGCGCGCATCGCAGCCGGCGGCATGGCTCACGATGGCATTGAAATCGACCTTGCCGATCGACAGGCCAGATCCGTCCGGATCGCGATCGTCGAGACGTCCGCAAACGAATTGTTCCCCTGCAGAAACGACCGGAGGCCCGCCGAGAGCACCGAGTTGCTGCCGCCGGTCCCAGCAAGCTCGGCGTCCTCGCGGCGAAAGCGGACGAGGTAGCGGCCAGGCGCGACGTCGACCTTGACGCTGTCGCGGACCGGCGCCTGCGAGGCATACTGCCGCACGATTGAAAACAGCGTGGTGAACGGCCCGGTCTGCGCGCCGGCGTTGTCGCAGGTCGCATATTCCGCCGTCAGGCCGACATTGGAAAAGCCGATCGAGCCATCCTTGCCGTTCACTGTATAGCAGCCGGCCGCAAACACGAAATCGAGGGCCAGGGATTGCGCCAGCGTCCCCGCCGGGTTGCCGTTCGCGTCAAACTGGCCGCCTGACGTGCCGGTCCCCGATGGCAGCTGTTGACCGCTGACCTCGGCCGATTGGTCGACGTTGGTCGGAAACAGCGTCACCGGATCACCGGGCCATAAAAGGCGATCTGCGCATCCGTGAACGCCGCCGCGATCCCGTTGGTCTGATCCCAGAACACGGTATCGTCGATATAGACGGTCTCGTATTGCATGCTGCCCATGTCGTTGGCGACGAACTCGCCCCAGGGCGTCGCGGCGAAATCCGGACAGTCTTTCACGCGGCCGTACCAGACCGGCAAGGGCCACCGGCTGATGCGCGGCGTCGCCGCGCCGCTCGCGACGAGCTCGCGGACGCTCCGGCGAGTTCGCCGGCGGGCTTCTGCTGCGCGGCTTTGATGGGCTTATATCGTGCGAGATCATTCTGGCGATGTGGGATCAGCTAGTCTAGCGTCCGGTGAAGTCGTGCCCTACGCCAGGCCTGCACCCGACGGAGACGCGTCAGGATCACCAGCCGTTCAACGCTGATCCGCTTCTCGCTCGTCAAATCTGTCACTCCTCTTGAGATTGCGAGCCCTTCAGCCTCCTAATATTGGTAGGTGCGCTTTGCGCTGAGTGGCGCAAAGTAAGCTGGGGCAGTCTCAATATCGGATTGCACACATGGCAGCAGGTTGGATGGTTTCAATTGGCAACATAGAAAGAGGCCAACTTCGGCACGTAACGTACCTGGTTGCGGTGGCTAAGGTCACCGAAGCCATCAAGGCTTCACTGGATGTCGGCGCCGCCCGATTCTCATCGGGGGGCGGTATCGGCGGGGTGGCCTTTTCTGAACTCAGTCTACAGCAACTGGATGATCTCGGCATGGTGAAAGGCGGGATTTATTCTCTGTGGGACGACACGATCGCTCCTTGTCAAGTCATCGCGTTCCCTAATCAAACTTAATGGAGCTTAATTCGCGGTCCATTGGCAATCCGGCGCGGTGTCCGCTAAGGCGCGCGAGACAATTCGGCCTGCCCGGAGTTCTCATGGAAGGGCACGACGAGAATGACCCCGCCCGCGGTCGCGGATGGCTATGATCGGCGCCGCGAGCAGACTCGTCGGTCACTAAACAATGGCGACGATTCAGTCTTCGTTTGCGAACGCGGCTGAGTTCTGCAACAGCCTGTTATGGCAACAGGGACGGAAACTGGATATAGTCGTAATTCTTGGTCAGGCGCGGAAACCGCTTGTTCTGCTTGTTTTTGACCGTGACCGTCCCGGTCAGCGACGCAGCGGCCATGTGGACGCTGCGCAGCTCGAATTCGATTGGCCCATAGGTCGGCTCGGTCAGGTCGCTGCCGAGGTACTCGCGATAAAGCACCTGGATATATTCGCGCGTGCCCTGCGCCGCGCGGATCTTCGGCACCAGCTCGCGTTGACGTTGTCGATCTTGATCGTGGTCGACGGCGGCTGCCCTTCCTTTTGCTCCGGATAGCCGGCCTCGAAAGGGCACGCGATGAATGTCACGGTCTCGCCGGCGTTGCGCGGCGCGCCGGCCTCGAGGCCAAAGGCCATATCGTCGCCGACATTGGCGACAACCCGCGCCGGCTGGTCGAATGACGACTGCCAGAGCTCGAGCGTGTAATAGATCCGCGCGCTAGGCGGACAGGAGGCATGGGCCTCGAGCAGCGCTTCATTGTGCGTCGGCATGGGCTAGACGTCGTAAACGCGCAGCGTCATGCGGACGTCGACCAGCCCCGGACTGGGCCAGTTGGCGATCAGCGTCGAGCCCGGCTTGATAAACTCGCAGACCTTGTTCGCCAGCGACGTTCCGAGCCAAACGTCGATGGTGAAACGCGCCGTTCCGAGATTGAGCGTGGTCTTAACCCACTCGACGAAAGTGTCATAATCGTCAGCGTAGAAGCGAACCGTCTGCGTCACCGTGCCGACATTGTCGCCAGGCCGCGGACGCTGCCGCGTGTTGCCCTGCTCCATATCGGTCGCGATCGGATCGCGCGACCGCTGCAAATTGAAACCGTCTTTGAGGATGACGGCGTTTGCGAACGGGAATGCCGGCAAAGCCATGGCTTACTGCCCCGTGAACGGTTTGACGCCGTACTGGTCGCCGAGCACGCGGCGGCCCGTGCCGGTCGACAGCGAGTCGCCGACCGCGCCGTCGACCATCTTGCGCAACGTCACGCTGACGTCGCCATTCAGCGACTGCTCGACGGTCGACGTCGCATCCGCATAGTTGTTGATGGTGACTTGCGGCGGCCGGCCTCCGCTGGCGCCGGCGCCGAGCGCGGCCATTTGACTAGGCGTAAAGACGTCCTCGCCGCGCTGCGCGATGATCGGCACTGTCAATCGGCGTTCAAATTTGGCTCTGACTCACTTTTGATGCAGTTCGAGAGATGTCTGGCGCTTTGATTGGGGAGAATCAGCGCCATGCAGCAAGCACTCCACCGCTCCAGTTTGGTGCCGCGTG
>NZ_JADYVV010000048.1:0-70156 GCF_020194035.1 Bradyrhizobium sp. BRP56 | reverse complement strand
AGGGAATCCACGAAAACCAAATCGCAAGGTTCTGACGCCCAAAGCATCAAAACCTTGCAATCTGGAAATGCCCCTTAGCCCAAATCGAGATTCCCGATCAGTGGCTTAGTCCTTCTTCACGGACGACAGCAGATGATGGGTTTCGCTGCGCTCTACCCATCCTACAAGATCACAGCCACGGGGCGGGCCTGTCCATCGCGATCAGGGCGTCGACGTCGATGCGCGGGCGGACCACAGCGTACTGGTCGTCCTTGACCAGCACTTCCGGCACCAGAGGCCGCGTGTTGTAGGTGCCGGACTGCACCGCGCCGTAGGCGCCGGCGGTCATGATCGCCAGCAGGTCGCCGGCCTTCGGCTGCGGCAGCGCGCGATCGAGCGCGAGGTAATCGCCGGTCTCGCAGACCGGGCCGACTACATCCGCGACCATGGTCGGGGTGCCGGGCGCGGGCTGGCGCACCGGTAGAATGTCGTGATGCGCTTCGTACAGCGTCGGCCGGATCAGGTCGTTCATCGCCGCGTCGATGATGACGAAGTTCTTGGCATCGCCCGGCTTCACATGGATCACGCGGGTGACGAGGATGCCGGCATTGCCGACGATCATGCGTCCCGGCTCGAACATCAGCGTGCAGCCGAGATTGTGCGTGACGCGCTTGACCATCGCCGCATAGGCGTCCGGCGCCGGCGGCGCGGCGCGATCCATGTAGTAGGGGATGCCGAGGCCGCCGCCGAAATCGATATGCGAGATGTCGTGGCCGTCGGCGCGCAGCGTCTGCACGAATTCGGCGAGCAGCCGGAAAGCGACCTCCAGCGGGCCGAGATCGGTGATCTGGCTGCCGATATGCACGTCGGTACCGGTGACCTTGATGCCCGGCAGCTTTGCCGCGCGGGCATAGACCTCGCGGGCGCGGGCGATCGGAATGCCGAACTTGTTCTCCGACTTGCCGGTCGAGATCTTGGCGTGGGTGCCGGCATCGACATCGGGATTGACCCGCACCGAGATGCGGGCCGTCTTCTTCATCTCGACCGCGAGACGCGACAGCATCTCGAGCTCCGGCTCGGACTCGATATTGATGCAGAGGATGTCGGTGGCAAGCGCGGCGCGCAGCTCGCCCTCGGTCTTGCCCACCCCGGAGAACACGATCTTCGAGGGCGGAATGCCGGCCGCGAGCGCCCGCTTCAACTCGCCGCCGGATACCACGTCGGCGCCGGCGCCGAGCTTGGCCAGCGTGCGCAGCACCGACTGGTTGGAGTTCGCCTTCATGGCGTAGCAGACCAGCGCCTTCTCGCCGGCGAAGGCTTCGGTGAAGACGCGGTAGTGGCGCTCCAGCGTCGCGGTCGAATAGCAATAGAACGGCGTGCCGACGGCCTCCGCCAGCTCAATGAGATTGACCGCCTCGGCATGCAGCACGCCGTTGCGATAGTCGAAATGGTTCATGACACGCTAGATTGTTTGAACATGATTTTTTTCGGAAAACCGCTTCGCACTTTTCCGGATCATGCTCGAGATATTAATTGCCGAGCAGCGGATCGAGGATGAAGGGCCGTTTATTGCCTCGCGGCGCGGCCGGCGCGGCCTCCGAACCATAGGTCGGATTGAACACGCTGGGCTGCGCCGCCCGCTCGCTCTCGGTGTCGCTCGGTGCCGCGCCCGGCGCGACGTTCGCGGTCGGCGGCAGATCGAGCGGTCCCTTGCGGCCGCAGCCGCCGAGCGCCAGCGCGGATACGCCCAGCACAATGATGGCCCATCCCGAGGGGGTCAGGCGGTTCTTGCTAATCACGACGAATTCCCCAATTCGGGCGGCACCATACAAACATTGGCGTGCTCTGGCGAGAGGCGGAGCGCCATGAAATCACGGCCAAATTTTCCGGTTCAGCCCAATTTTCGCTCTTTTTCCAGCCGCTTGGCCCAGGCCTTGGCCTGCGCGATCACATTCTTCGGCGCCGTGCCGCCAAACGAGGTCCGGCTCTGCACCGAGGATTCGACGCTGAGCACTTTCAGCGCGTCGGCCGTGATCTTCGGCTCGACCTCCTGCATGGCCTTGAGCGGCAGCTCGTGCAGCGCCACACCCTGCTTCGAGGCCATGCCGACGATGCGCCCGGTAACGTGGTGGGCGTCACGGAACGGCATTTTCAGGGTGCGCACCAGCCAGTCGGCGAGGTCGGTGGCGGTGGCGTAGCCCTCGCCGGCGGCGGCCTTCATCCTGGCCTCGTCCGGCACCAAGTCCTCGACCATGCCGGTCATGGCGCGGATTGCCAGCGACAGCGCCTCGAAAGCCTCCATCGCGCCCTGCTTGTCCTCCTGCATGTCCTTTTGATAGGCGAGCGGCAGGCCCTTCATCACGATCAGGAGCGCGGTGAGCGCGCCGATCACGCGGCCGGTCTTGGCGCGGACCAACTCAGCCGCGTCCGGATTGCGCTTCTGCGGCATGATCGAGGAGCCGGTGGTGAACTTGTCGCTGAGCTTGACGAGGCCAACCAAGGGCGAGGTCCAGATCACGATCTCCTCGGCGAAGCGCGACATATGCACTGCGCAGATCGCGGCCGCCGACAGCGTCTCCAGCACGAAATCGCGGTCGGATACCGCGTCGAGCGAATTGGCCATCGGACGGTCGAAGCCAAGCGCCCTGGCGGTGGCAGCGCGGTCGATCGGAAACGAGGTGCCGGCGAGCGCGGCCGCTCCGAGCGGCGATTCGTTCAGCCGCTTGCGCGCGTCGGCGAAGCGGCCGCGGTCGCGGCCGACCATCTCGACATAGGCCAGGAGATGATGACCGAAGGTCACGGGCTGCGCGGTCTGCAGATGGGTGAAGCCCGGCATCACAGTGCCGGCATGCTCCAGCGCGCGGGCGACCAGCGCCTGCTGGAACGCGGCCAGCGCCGCATTGGTCTCATCGATGGTGTCGCGGACATAGAGCCGGAAATCGGTCGCGACCTGGTCGTTGCGGGAGCGTGCGGTGTGCAGCCGGCCGGCCGCGGGCCCGATCAATTCGGACAGCCGCGACTCGACATTCATATGAATGTCCTCGAGCGCGCGCTTGAAATCGAAATCGCCCTTGCCGATCTCTGACAAAATCGTGTCTAGACCTTTGCCGATATTTTTCGCATCAGCGGACGTGATGATGCCCTGCGCGGCGAGCATCGCGGCATGGGCCTTGGACGCGGCAATGTCCTGGGCATAAAGGTGACGATCGACGTCGATGGAGACGTTGATTTCCTCCATGATCGCGTCGGGACGTTCCGAGAACCGGCCGCCCCACATCTTGTTGCTCATGACATCTCGCTCACGAATTCGTATTTCAGCCTTGCGGTTTCATGGCCGGAGGCGGCGAAACAGCACCGCAGTTCCGGTCGTATTCCCGGCACTGCTTAGCCACATCGACCCAGGATGACAAACGATATGCCCGAGACGACCCCATCCAATCCGACCGCCAGGCCGACCGCCAAGTGGCGCATCCCGCTGGTGATCGGCGCCGTGCTGGCCGGGGCCGTGATCGGCTATGTCGGGGTCTCCAGCCTCAAGCATCCCGCTGGCGGCGATATCGCCTGCAACAGCGCGGTGGCTCTTGCGAAGAAGATCGCCCCGCTCGCCCATGGCGAGGTCGCGGCGCTGACCATGGCAACCACCCCCTTGATGCTGCCCGACCTGACCTTCGAGGATGCCAACGGCCAGCCGAAGAAGCTCTCGGACTGGCGCGGCAAGACCGTGCTGGTCAATTTGTGGGCGACCTGGTGCGTGCCCTGCCGCAAGGAGATGCCGGCGCTCGACAGCCTGCAGACCAAGCTCGGCGGCAAGGATTTCGAGGTGGTCGCGATCAACATCGACACCCGCGACCCGGACAAACCGAAAAACTTCCTGAAAGAGGCCAATCTGACCAATCTCGGCTATTTTTCGGATCAGAAAGCCAAGGTTTTTCAGGATCTTAAGAACATAGGCAAGGCGCTGGGCATGCCGACCTCGGTGCTGGTCGACGGCAAGGGCTGCGAAATCGCCAATATCGCCGGTCCCGCCGAATGGGCGAGCGACGACGCGATCAAGCTGGTGAAGGCCGCGCTGCAGCCGGCCGCAGCCGGGTTCTGATCAGGCGACGGCGTTGAGGTTGTCGCCGATGCCGGGCGACAAATTCGCGGTGGAGGGCGTGCCGAGCAGGGTCTGAACCGCGAACTTCTCGGCGTCGAGGTTCTGCTTGGTCACGCGGGTCGCGATCTCACCCTGCAGATTGCCCTGCTGCATCGACAGGATGCTGGTGACCATGCTCATCATGTCCATACGCGGCACTCCCAAAACTGGGGTTTGAGGTAACGCGCGAAAGTTAATGCTTGGGTAATCGATGGCCGCGTCAGGCTGACGCATCGGCCTCGAAGGTCCCGCTCGCTCGATTGATCCGCGTCTTAGGCCGCGTTCGCCGCGAAGGCCGCGCCGAGGGTGCGCAGCGCCTGCCGTGTCCGGGCGTCAGACAGCCTTGAGTGAAGCACCACATCACGGGACGGCAGCGGCGGGAGGCCAAGCCGCGGCCCGAGGTCGACGGTATCGGCCGGCGCCACGCGCCGCGCCAGCGCCGCGACCGCAAGGCCTGCGGAGAGCGCAGCTGCGATCGTCGACAGCCCGCCGCCCACGAATGCCTCGGTCCAGGCGATGCCGGCGGCGTCGAGAACCTCAACCGCCATGGCCCGCACGCTGCACGGCTCGGCTTGCGTGGCGAGGCGCAACGGCTCGCCCGGCCGATGGTGAAAATCAGGCGCGGCCATCCAGCCGAACGATTCCTCGAACAGCACGTCGCCATCGCGACGCTTGGCGTCGTGGCGAAGCACGATCGCAGCATCGAGCTTGCCGTCGTCGAATGCGCTGAGCACCGAACGCGACGTATCGACGTGCAGCTGAATCACCAGCCCGGGATCGGTGGTGTTCATTCGCTTCAGCAGCGAGGCGAGCTCCGATCCGACGATGTGGTGGCTGATGCCGACGACCAATCGCCGATGCTCGACGGCAAACGAGCCGATCGCCGATTGATGCGCGGCCACCAGGTTGCGCGCGGCGCCGACGAAGGCGGCACCTTCAGCTGACAGCCGAACCAGCCGCGGCGTTCGCTCCAGCAACCTTCGGCCGAGGCCGTCTTCCAGACGCCTGATCTTCAGGCTGACCGCGGACTGCGTGGTCTCCATCGCCTGCGCCGCGCGCGTGAAGCTGCTGAGATCGGCCACCAGGACGAAGGCCTGGACCGCCTCGACGTCGAGTGCCTTCATGGTCATTCATTTAAATATGAAATCATTGAAATGCATTACCATACCGTTTTTCAATGAGCAAGGAGCCCCTAGGATCGGCGGCACGTCACGCCACCAGGAGAGCCACCATCATGCCGCTGACCCGCGTTTCATTGCGACGGGGCAAGCCCGCCGCCTACCGCAAGGCCGTTCTCGAAAGCCTTTATCGCGCCATGCGCGAGACCTTCGACGTGCCCGAAGGCGATCGCTTCATGACGATCTCCGAGCACGATGACAGCGATTTCGTCTATGGCGCCGACTATCTCGGCATCAGGCGCAGCGATGATCTGATCATCATCCAGATTACTGTCAGCAATACGCGCCCGGTGGCGCAGAAGCAGAAGCTCTATCGACGGATCGCGGAACGGCTGACCGAAAGCCCCGGCCTGCGCGCCGAGGACATCTTCATCAACCTTGTCGAGGTGCTCCCCGAGAACTGGTCGTTCGGCAACGGTGAGGCGCAATACGTCCGATGACCGCTGCACCGCTTCTCTCACCGCGCATGAGCGGCATCAAGGCATCGCCCGCGTCGGTGCTGCGGCGCCGCGCCCGCGAACTGCGCGGGGCCGGGCGCGACATCATCGAGCTATCGTCGGGCAATCTGGACTTCCCGACGCCGGATCACGTGATCGCGGCGGCGCATCAAGCGGCATTGCGCGGCGAAACCCGCTACACCGATGTCGACGGCACGCCGGAGCTGAAGCGGGCGGTGCGGACCGCGCTGCTGCGCGACCATCATCTCGACTACGGGCTGGACGAGATCGTCATCACCAACGGCTCGACCCAGGCACTGTTCAACGCGCTGCTGGCGACGCTGGCGCCCGACGACGAGGTGATCATCCCCGCGCCCTATTGGGCGCCCTATCTCGATCAGGTGCGGCTTGCCGGCGCGGCGCCGGTGGTGGTGCCGTGTGCGCAGAACAACGGCTTCAAACTGCGCGCGGAGGATTTGCAGGCGGCCATTTCAGCGCGATCCCGCTGGATCATCGTGAACAATCCGGTCAACCCATCCGGCGTGCTGTATTCGCGCGAGGATCTGTCCGAGATCGCCGCGGTGCTGTTGCGGCATCCGGACATCTGGGTGCTGGCCGACGGGCTCTACGAGCACATTGTGTTCAATGGCGCGCCGGCGCCGACGCTTGCGGAAATCGAGCCGCGCCTCAAGCCGCGGACGCTGACCGTCAGCGGCCTCGCCAAGACTTATGCGATGATGGGATGGCGCATCGGCTATGCCGCCGGGCCATCGACGCTGATCCGCGAGATGATCACGATCCAGTCGCAGACCACGTCCGGCGCATCGTCGATCAGCCAGGCGGCGGCGGTTGCCGCGCTCGACGGCGCGCAGGACGTGCTGCTTGAGCGCGCCGCCATCCTTCGCGCCAAGCGTGACCGCTTTGCCGATCTGCTGAACGAATGCGCCGGGCTGGCCTGCACGCCGCCGGAAGGCACGTTCTATCTGCTGGTCGCCTGCGCCGGTGCGATCGGCAAGCGCGCGCCGGACGGCGGGGTGATCCGGACCGACCGCGATTTCTCGGCCTATCTGCTCGAGGCGGCCGATGTGGTGGTGTTTCCCGGCGAGGATTTCGGGCTGTCGCCCTATATCCGCCTCAGCTTCGCCAACCCGTCACAGACCATCGAGGAGGCCGCAAGGCGGCTGAAGCGCGCCTGCGCGGCGCTGCAATGACGTCTCACGCGCAGAGCCGGCGCCTTGCGCTGACCGCGCATCTGCTCGGACTTGGAACGGGTGTGACGATGATTATCGGTCTGGTGCCCGCGGCGCTTGCGCTGCTGCGGACACTGATCTGAAGACGCGACGATTACCGCGTCGGGATCGGCTTGTCGCCGCGATAGTCGTAGAAGCCGCGCTGGCTCTTGCGTCCGAGCCAACCGGCCTCGACATACTTCACCAGCAGCGGACACGGCCGGTACTTGGAGTCGGCCAGCCCCTCGTGCAGCACCTGCATGATCGACAGGCAGGTGTCGAGGCCGATGAAATCGGCGAGCTCGAGCGGGCCCATCGGATGGTGCGCGCCGAGCTTCATCGCGGCATCGATCGCCTCGACGTTACCGACGCCTTCATACAGCGTGTAGATCGCCTCGTTGATCATCGGCAGCAGGATGCGGTTGACGATGAAGGCGGGGAAATCTTCCGACACCGCGACCTGTTTGCCGAGCTTGGCGACGAACGCCTTGGCGGTGTCGAAGGTCATGTCGTCGGTGGCGATGCCGCGGATCAACTCGACCAGCTCCATCGCCGGCACCGGATTCATGAAATGAATGCCGATGAATTTCTCCGGGCGGTCGGTCGAGGCGGCGAGCCTTGTGATCGAGATCGACGACGAGTTGGTCGCGACGATCGCCTCCGGCTTCAGTACCGCACAGACCTCGTGGAAGATCTTGCGCTTGGTCTCTTCCTTCTCGATCGCGGTCTCGATCACGAGATCGCAATCGGCGAGCGCGTCGAGCGACTCGGCGGAGGCGATGCGGTCGAGCGCCTGCTTGCGGTCGGTCTCGCTGATCGCCTTCTTGGCGACCTGCCGGGTCAGATTGCCGTTGATGGTCGCCAGCGCCGACTTCAGCCGGTCGCCGGACACGTCATTGAGCACCACGTCGAAGCCGGCCAGCGCCGCCACATGGGCAATGCCATTGCCCATCTGGCCCGAACCGATCACGCCGACCTTTTTGATTGCCACCGTCATCTTGTCATCCACCGGAACGGCGCGCACATCGCGCCTGCCCAATTCCAACGATACCCGAAGTAAAGCCTTCCGGGTTGCCCAATCCGCCGGAAAACGTTTCCCGGGACCATGATGTGATGACGGGTCATCACACCCGGGTCCCATTTTCCCCTGTCGAGCATGATCCTTTCGGAAAAACGTTTCCGGATCATTGCCTCGAAAATAATAACACCGGCCGGAGCTTACCCACTCGGCCGGTGTCTTGTCGCTTACTTTCCGAGCTTGCCGAGCGCTTCGGTGAGCTCCGGAACCGCCTGGTAGAGGTCGGCGACCAGGCCGTAATCGGCGACCTGGAAGATCGGCGCGTCCTCATCCTTGTTGATGGCGACGATCACCTTGGAGTCCTTCATGCCGGCCAGATGCTGGATCGCGCCGGAGATGCCGACCGCGACATAAAGTTCCGGAGCCACCACCTTGCCGGTCTGGCCGACCTGCCAGTCGTTCGGCGCATAGCCGGCATCGACCGCGGCGCGCGAGGCGCCGACGCCGGCGCCGAGCTTGTCGGCGAGCGGCTCGATGTACTTGGCGAAGTTCTCGCGGCTCTGCATGGCGCGGCCGCCCGAGACGATGATCTTGGCCGAGGTCAGCTCGGGACGGTCGCTCTTGGCGACTTCCTCGCCGACGAACGTCGACAGGCCGGGATCGGCGGCCGCAGCGGCGTTATCGATCGCAGCGCTGCCGCCTTCGCCGGCGGCGGCGAAGGTCGAGGTGCGCACCGTAATCACCTTCTTGGCGTCCTTCGACTTCACGGTCTGGATCGCGTTGCCGGCATAGATCGGCCGCTCGAAGGTGTCGGGGGCGACGACCTTGATGATCTCGGAGACCTGCATGACGTCGAGCAAGGCCGCGACGCGCGGCATCACATTCTTGAAGCGCGAGGTCGCGGGCGCGACGAACGCGTCATAGTTCGGCGCCAGCGCGACGATCAGCGCGGCCAGCGGCTCGGCAAGGTCGTGTTCATAGGCCGGGCCTTCGGCCACCAGCACCTTGGTGACGCCGGCAAGCTTGGCGGCTGCTTCCGCCGCCGCCTTGGTGCCCTGGCCGCCACCGGCAACCAGCACATGGACATCGCCGCCGAGCTGGCTCGCCGCGGTCAGCGCCTTGTTGGTCGCGTCCTTCAGCGTCTCGTGGTCGTGTTCAGCAATCAACAGCGTCGTCATCAGAGAACCCCGGCTTCGGTCTTGAGCTTGTTCACGAGTTCGGCGACGTCCTTGACCTTGACGCCCGCCTTGCGGCCTGCCGGTTCCGCGGTCTTCAGCACTTCCAGACGCGGCGTCACATCGACGCCGTAGTCGGCGACGCTCTTGTCGTCGATCGGCTTCTTCTTCGCCTTCATGATGTTGGGCAGCGATGCATAGCGCGGCTCGTTGAGGCGCAGGTCGGTGGTGACGATCGCCGGGCCCTTGAGCTTGATGGTCTGAAGGCCGCCGTCGACTTCGCGGGTCACCTTGAAGTCGGATCCTTCGACCTCGAGCTTGGAGGCGAAGGTCGCCTGCGACCAGCCGAGCAGCGCGGCCAGCATCTGGCCGGTCTGGTTCGAGTCGTCGTCGATCGCCTGCTTGCCGAGAATGACGAGGCCGGGCTGCTCCGCCTCGACCACCGCCTTCAGGATCTTGGCAACCGCGAGCGGTTCGACATTGCCTTCGGCCTTGACCAGGA
The DNA here is from genome assembly GCF_020194035.1 of Bradyrhizobium sp. BRP56. Classification (NCBI taxonomy): domain Bacteria; kingdom Pseudomonadati; phylum Pseudomonadota; class Alphaproteobacteria; order Hyphomicrobiales; family Nitrobacteraceae; genus Bradyrhizobium; species Bradyrhizobium sp. BRP56. The sequence goes on along the minus strand of NZ_JADYVV010000048.1, from coordinate 60,503 downwards.
TGCCGCGGTCGGCGCCCATCGCAAGTCCGGTGCGAATGGTCTCGGAGGCCTGCGCGGGTCCGATCGACACCACCACCACTTCGGTCGCCTTGCCGGCTTCCTTCAGCCGCAGCGCTTCCTCGACGGCGATTTCGTCGAACGGGTTCATCGACATCTTGACGTTGGCGAGCTCCACGCCCGTCCCGTCACTCTTGACGCGGACCTTGACGTTGTAGTCGACGACCCGCTTTACCGGCACAAGAACCTTCATCGATCCTCTTTCGCTTTGATTTTATGGGTTTCGGTTGGCTGGCGCGGAACCTAAAGGTCCCGTTTCTCCCGGTCAACGCGCCAAAGCCAAAAAACCGTCCCCCGGTTTTGAACCAGTTTAGCGGTTCTGGCCCGGCACCCACAACACGTCTCCCGCTCCCTTACTGTTCTGGAAGCGGCTGGCAACGAACAGGAAATCCGACAGCCGGTTCATATACTGGATGCCAGCCTGATTGACCGGCTCGTCGGGTTGGGCGGCGAGTTCCACCATCATCCGTTCCGCGCGGCGACATATCGTCCGGGCGAGATGCAGATAGGCAGAGGCAGGCGCGCCGCCGGGCAGCACGAACGAGGTCAGCGGCGCGAGCTGGTCATTCAGGCTGTCGATATCGCGCTCGAGCCGCTCGACCTGGCTTGCCAGCATCCGCAGACGTTCGGCCTTGCCCTCGCGTTCGGGCACCGCGAGGTCGGCGCCGAGATCGAACAGATCGTTCTGGATCCGGCCGAGCATCGCATCGACCTCGGGGCTGCCGGCAAGATGCAGCCGCACCACGCCGATCGCGGCATTGGTCTCGTCGACCGTGCCATAGGCGGCAATGCGCAGATCGTATTTCGGCCGCCGCTCGCCGGAGCCGAGCGCGGTGGTGCCGTCATCGCCGGTGCGCGTGTAGATCCGATTGAGAACAACCATGGCAGGCTCCGGTGTTCGATGTTCGAGTCCACCACTCCGATCAGGAGAGGTGGAGAATAGCCCGACAAATCTACCTCACCTAACGCCCCATCGCCCAGACCGCGAGCATCGCGATGACGATGGCGACGAACTGCAGCAGCACGCGCAGCCGCATCAGCTTTTGCGACGTGTTCGGCGAGCCCCCCTTCATCATGTTGATGAGGCCGAGCAGGAGCACCAGCGCGACGGCGCCGACGGCGATGGGAAGAATGATCGTGCTGAGGAGAGATGTCATTTGCGGTACATAACACCGCAGGACGCGGACTTCCACACAGCCCGGCCATGCAACCAACTGGCTTTTCAGCGCGTAATATCAGATGCTGGGTCCGTTCTCGGGCCGAGCGGTTTTCGACAATGCCGGGTGGAATGTGAAGCAGCTTCGTTACGTCACCCACGTCGTGATGGATGCCTTTTACACGTTCCTCGCCGACGACGGCTGGGCGATCGCGAGCCACATCGCGCTGTCGACGCTGATGGCGCTGTTTCCGTTCCTGATCGTGCTGACCTCGGTGGCCGGCTTCTTCGGCTCCAAGCAACTCGCCGACCAGGCGGTCGGGCTGATGCTGCAGGTCTGGCCGCAACAGGTCGCCGAGGCGCTGTCCGGCCAGATCCACGACGTGCTGACCAACACCCGCGGCGACATCCTGACCATCGGCGCGGTGCTCGCGGTCTACTTCGCCTCCAACGGCGTCGAGGCGCTGCGGGTGGCGCTGAACCGCGCCTACGCCGTGATCGAGCCGCGGCGCTGGTACTGGCTGCGGCTGGAGTCGATCGGCTACACGCTGGTCGCGGCGTTCACCTCGCTCGCGATGGCTTTCCTGATCGTGCTCGGACCGCTGATCATCGAGGCGGCGCGGCGCTATATCCCGTTCTTCGTCGAATCGAACGAGAGCCTGCTCAACACCGCCCGTTACGGCGTCACGATCCTGGCGCTGGTCGTCGCGCTTTTCATCCTGCACGCCTGGCTGCCGGCGGGCCGGCGCAGCTTCACGCAAATCCTGCCCGGCATCATCTTCACCATGGTGGCCTCGCTGCTCTCGGGCATCGGCTTCGGCATGTACCTCGCACGCTTCGCCAACAACTACGTCACGATGTATGCGGGGCTGGCCTCGGTGGTGATCGCACTGGTGTTCCTGTATTTCATCGCCGCGATCTTCGTGTTCGGCGGCGAGCTGAACGCGGCGATCATCAAGTCGCGGCTACCGCACGGCGTGTCGCTTCATGCAGCGCAGTCGCGAGCGCCCGCGGGGACACAGGTTTGACCAGGAAGCCGTCGGCGCCGGCAGCGCGCGCCGCGGCTTCGTCCTCGGCCCGGCCGGAAATCCCGACAATCACGATACGGCCGTGCGGCGGCGGCAGCCCGCGGATGCGCTTGATCGCCTCGATGCCGCCGATGCCGGGCAGCACCATGTCCATCAGCACGGCATCGAACGCGCCCTGCACGAGCCGGTCGGGCGCGGCCTCGCCCTGACCGACGAATTCGGCGTGGTGACCGAGCTCGGTCAGAATCGTGTTGAGTACGACGCGGCCGAACGGATTGTCCTCGACACTGAGCAGCCGCAGCCCTTGCGACATCAGCGCCGCCGCGCTCGCGCCGGAGCCGGTGCCGTCCGGCCCTTCGGCAGGCGCCAGCTCCACCTTGAGTGTGAAGGTGGTGCCCCCGCCAGCGCGCCGGTCCGCGACGATGTCGCCACCCATGGCGCGCGCGAGCTGCCTGACGGAGGACAGGCCGAGCCCGGCGCCGCCGAACCGCGCGGCGATCGAGACGTTGGCCTGCGAGAACGGCCGGAACAGGCGCTTGACCTCCGATAGCGTCAGGCCGATGCCGCTGTCGGAGATCGCGAACGCGACGCCGATCTTGTCGCCCGACCTTCCCTTGGCCGCGCCCACCGGCGCGATACGCAGCTCGATGCTGCCCTGCTCGGTGAACTTCACCGCGTTGTCGATCAGATTTTCCAGCGCCGCGCGCAGACGGACGGGATCGCCGACCGCGAAGGCAGGCAGCTGGTCGGAGACCTCGACGGAAGCTTGCAGCCCCTTGGCTGCCGCGCGGCCGGCCAGCGAATCGGCTGCGTGGCGCGCCAGCGTGCGCAGGTCGAAGAAATCCTGCCGGATCTCGAGCCCCGGCCCCTCGCTCCGGGCGGCGTCGACGAACAGGGTCGCAAGGCTCGCCAGATGTTCGGCGCCGGCCTTGATGGTGTCGACCCAGCGCCGCTCGCGCTCACCGAGATCGGATGTCGCGAGCAGATTGCTGATCGCAAGGATTCCGGTGAGCGGCGTCCGCACCTCATGGGCAAAGGCGGCAAGCGCAGTATCGACCATGCCGGGACCGGCCTTCGGGGCCGGCTTTGGTAAGGGCCGCTTGCGGCGCGGCCTGGCCGCCACCTTGGTGGCGCTGGCCTTGGCCGTACGCGTCTTGGCGGCACCTGCCTTGGCAGTTCGTGTCTTGGCAGTTCGTGTCTTGGCAGCACGCGTTTTGGCGGCGCGCGTCTTCGGCGGCGTCCTTTTGGATGGCCGCTTGCTGCGCCGTGCGCGCGATTTTGACGCCATGGTCTCCGTGATCCCCGCCCCGGTCAACAACATGGCATGCCAGGCGTGCCGGAGTCACGGCAGCGTTTACGGCGCGTCTGCGCAAAAGCGCCATGATGCGATCAAATGGCCAAAATCTACTGCAAACCGACCAGGCGGCGAATATCGGCCGGGCTCGCCCCAGCCGCCCGCAATTCGCGCAGTCCGGTCGCCTGGGTCGATTTCGACAGCTTTTGGCCGGCCGCGTTTCGGATCAGCCGGTGGTGCCGGTAGTTTGGCACGGGCAGGCCGAGCAGTTCCTGCAACAGCCGATGCACGCTGGTCGACCAGAACAGGTCAACTCCCCTGACGACATCGGTAACGCCCTGCAGGGCGTCATCGATCACGACCGAGAGATGGTAGCTGGTTGGGGTCTCCTTGCGCGCCAGGATCACGTCGCCCCAGGCCTCAGGCCGGGCCACGACGTCTCCGCTCTCGCCAGCCGGCCCCTCGCCCGCTTCCTGCCAGCGCAGCTCGCCGGCGTGCGCGCGGGCTGAGGCCATGTCGAGCCGCAACGCGAACGGCACGCCCTGCCCGATCAGCCGGTCGCGCGCCTCGGCCGACAGCGATTTGGCTAGCCCCGGATAAAGCGGCGCGCCGTCCGGATCGCGCGGCCACGCGCCGCCGGCCTCGCGCTCCGCGACCAGCCGCGCGATCTCGGCCCGGCTTTCGAAGCTCGGGTAGACCAGCCGCTGGGCCGACAGGCGGTCGAGCGCCGCGCCATAGGCGCCGAAATGCTCGGACTGCCGCCGCACCGGGGTCTCCCAGGCGATGCCGAGCCAGGCCAGATCCTCATAAATCGCCTGCTCGAATTCCGGCCGGCAGCGCGTCGCGTCGATGTCCTCGATCCGCAGCAGCAAGCGTCCGCCCGACTGCCGCGCGAGGTCGTGGTTGAGCAGCGCCGAATAAGCGTGGCCGAGATGCAGGTAGCCGTTCGGACTCGGCGCGAAGCGGAAAACGGGTGGCATGGTGATCGGTCACGCGTCATTGCCGGACTTGCCCCGGCGACTCTGGTTCATGCGCCCGGACAAGACTCTGTTACGATAGGAGATCGATGCGCGGGTCAAGCCCGCGCCTGACAAGCCGATGCAGACCCCGCAAATGCTGATTCACCTCGAAACCCAGGCCGACCTCGACGACGCGATCCACAAACTGGTCGACCAGGACCGCCGCCTGCGCCCGATCCTGGAGCTGACCGGCATGCCGGCGATCCGGCAGCGCGAGCCCGGATTTGCCGGGCTTGCCGCGATCATCTGCGGCCAGCAGCTCTCGACCGCGAGTGCGGCGGCGATCTGGGGGCGCGTCAGCACGGCGTTCGACCCGTTCCACCATGACGCGATCCGCAAGGCGCGGGCCGACCGGCTCGGCCGGCTCGGGCTGTCGGCGGCCAAGATCAAGACGCTGAAGCACATCGCGCGCGAGCTCGCCGAGGAGCGGCTGAACCTCGACGTCCTTGCCAATGAGGAGGCCGATGCGGCGCACAACACGCTGACGGCGCTGCCCGGGATCGGCCCGTGGACCGCCGATGTCTATCTGCTGTTCTGCCTCGGCCATGGCGATGCCTGGCCCGCGGGCGACCTCGCCGTGCAGGAAGCGGTCAAGGTCGGGCTCGGCTTAAGGGAAAGGCCGACGCCGAAGCAGATGGCGCCGCTTGCGGAGCCGTGGCGTCCGCTGCGCGGCGCCGCAGCGCATCTGTGGTGGGCGTATTATCGCGTGCTCAGAAATCGCGAGGGCGTGATTGCCGGTGCAAAGTAGTCGTGGAGAAAAACACACCAACTGCGTGATCGCGTGATATAGAATCAGCAGACATATAGTTTTTCAATTTGCCGGCCTCGCCCATTTTGCACGCGCAGCACGTCCTTATTGCAAGGAGACGGACCTGATTTCTCTCCGTATCCCGCTGACGCTTCTCTCGTTATCCCTGGGCGCGATCGCCGCGGCGTGGTGGTGGCTCGGCATCCCGGTCGACCTGCCGCGCGCGCCGATCGATCCGAGCGACAAGGTGCAATGCATCTCGTACGCGCCGTTCCGTAACAATCAGACATCGCTTTCGCCGGCGACGCAGGTCTCGCCGGAACAGATCGCGGAAGACCTCGCGCAACTCGCGAAGATATCCGACTGCATCCGCACCTATGCGACCGATCTTGGTCTCGATCAGATTCCCGCACTCGCGGCCAAGGCGGGGCTGAAGGTCATCCAGGGCATCTTCCTCGATCGAGACCGCAAGAAGAATGCAACGCAGGTCGCCACCGCGATCCGCCTCGCCCAGGAATATCCGGAAACCATCATCGCGCTCGTGGTCGGCAACGAAGTCTTGCTACGCAAGGAAATGTCGGCTTCCGACCTTGCCGCCACGATCCGCTCGATCAAGGCGCAGGTCTCCGTGCCCGTCACCTACGCCGACGTCTGGGAATTCTGGCTGAGCAATCGCGAGCTTTCTGACGCCGTCGACTTCGTCACGGTTCACATCCTGCCCTATTGGGAAAATGTTCCAATCCGGGCGGAAGATGCCGCCGCTCACGCCGACGAGATGCGCCGGCAGATCGCCGCGGCTTTTCCAGGCAAGGAAATCTTTATCGGAGAAATCGGCTGGCCCAGCGAGGGGCGCATGCGCGAGTCCGCGCTGCCGTCGCGTATCAATCAGGCGCGAGTGGTTTCGGAGGTCCTCGACCTTGCCCGGCGCGAGCATTTCCGCGTCAACCTGTTCGAGGCCTACGACGAAGGATGGAAGCGGGAGATCGAGGGCACAGTCGGCGGCTCCTGGGGCCTGTTCGATTCCGAGCAGCGCATGCCGAAATATCCGCCGGGCCAGCCGGTCAGCAATTTTCCGCTCTGGAAGCTGCAAATGGTCAGCGGAATGGCCTTGGCGATCCTGGTCTTCGGTGCGGCATGGCTGACCTTGCGCCGCAAGCCGAGAAAACCCGCATCCGTGTCATGGCTTGCGGTCGCGCTATCGGCGACCACGGCTGGAATCCTGTTTGGCGTCGCCGAGCAAAGAATGGTCTATGAAAGCTACGGAACGGGAGGCTGGCTTGTGTGGGGCTCGCTGCTGGTGGCGGCCACGGCTTCGCCGGTGTTGAGTGCCAACGCCCTGATGTCGGGCCGCGCACCGCCCAGCTTTTTCGAAGTGTTGGGTCCGAAGGGCCACCACACTGAATCGGTGCTGGCGAGCCTGCAGGGACTGGCCTTGATGATCACCGTCGTGATCGGCACGGCGACCGCAATCGGTCTCGTGTTCGATCCGCGCTTCATCGATTTTCCTTTCGCGCCTCTCACCATGGCGGCGGTGCCCTTTGCGGCCGTGACGCTGCTCAATCCTCCCACCAAGGGAATCCGACCACTGGCGGAGTCGATCTTTGCCGGCATTTTCATTGCAACGGCGATCTACACAGGATTCAACGAAGGGGCGGAGAACTGGCAGTCGCTGTGGACCTGCGCGGCCTTCCTTCTGCTCGCGGTGACGCTGTTGCGGGCGCGTGCCTGACAACGCGCTCTAGCCGCGCAGCCTGACGCGGTCCTCGCGCGCGCAGTCGGTGACGAAGCCGATGACGGCGCGCACTGCGGGAAGCTCGACCAGATCGGGATGGGCGAGCAGCCAGAGATCGGAAAGGCTCGAGAGCTTTTGCGGCGCGACCCGCACCAGATCGGGGTAGTCGGCCCCGACCAGGCAGGACAGCGCGCAAATCCCGAGCCCGGCCCGCGCGGCCGCGAGCATGTCGCCCTGCGAGGAACAGCGCATCACCAGCGTGCCCTGCCGGGTGATGACGTCGCTCCAGCGCGCCAGATGCGCGTTCGAGGCCTGGTCGGCAAAGCCGATCACATGGTGGCCCCGCCACTCGTCCCGCCGCTCCGGCAGCTTGCGGCCTGCCGTATAGTCGCGGGAAGCGTAGAAGCCGGTGCCGAGCCGCCCGATCTTGCGCCCGATCAGGTTCTCCTCACCCGCATCGACCGGCCGTAGCACCACGTCGGCTTCGCGGCGGCGCACGCTGGCCGGGAACGGGTGGGTGATGATCTCGAGCTGGATGTTGGCGTGATCGCGCAGGAACGGGCCGAGGCGCGGCATCAGCCAATGCGCGGCCAGCGTCGCGCCGATCGACAGCTTCACGACGCCGCGCGCCTGCCCGCCGGTAGCGGACGCGGCCGCCTCCGCGCGCAAGGCCGCCGCGGCCATCGCTTCGGCATGCTCGCGGAATTTGCGGCCCTGCGATGTCAGCGACAGACCGTCATTGGAACGCGCGAACAGGCGGGTGCCGAGTTGCTGCTCGAGCGCCGCGACGTTGCGGCCGACGGTAGGATGGCTGATGCGCAGCCGCCGTGCCGCCCCGGCAAGGCTGCGTGTCTCCGCCACCGCGACGAATGTCTTGCAAAGCTCCCAGTCCATGCCGCTCCCCTTTCTGCGACATCGTTCATTTCTGGTCGATCCGATGTTCAATATTGAACGCCATGACCGAGCCGTCCAGCCTTATATTGCCGCGCCAAGAGAGCCGCCGCTCCAGTCATCATAACAAATCGCGATCCGCCCCGACCGCCGGCCGGGCGACGCGCATGGAGGATCCGAAAATGTCGCTGCCCGCTTCGCTCGCCAACAAGCTTGAACTGCCGGTCGTCGGCTCCCCGCTGTTCATCGTCTCGGGGCCCGAGCTCGTGATCGCGCAGTGCAAGGCCGGCATCGTCGGCTCGTTCCCGGCGCTGAACGCCCGCCCGGCCGAAAAGCTCGACGAATGGCTGACCCAGATCGAGAACGAGCTCGGCGAGTACCAGGCGCTGCATCCGAAGCAGAAGGTCGCGCCCTACGCCGTCAACCAAATCTGCCACGCCTCCAACGACCGCCTGATGCGCGACATGGAAACCTGCGTGAAGCACAAGGTGCCCGTGATCATCACCTCGCTGCGCCCGCCGTCCGAAATCGTCGAGGCCGCGCACTCCTATGGCGGCGTGGTGTTCCACGACGTCATCAATGTAAAGCACGCGCGCAAGGCCGCCGAGCAGGGCGTCGACGGCCTGATCCTGGTCTGCGCCGGCGCCGGCGGCCATGCCGGCACGCTGTCGCCGTTCGCGCTGGTGCGCGAGGTCAAGCAATGGTTCAAGGGCACGATCCTGCTGTCGGGCGCGATCTCCGACGGCTGGAGCATCGCATCCGCACTCGCGCTCGGCGCCGACCTCGCCTATATCGGCACCCGCTTCATCGCGACCGAGGAAGCCAACGCGGATATCAGGTACAAGCAGGCGCTGACCGAATACGCCGCGCACGACATCATCTATTCGAACCTGTTCACCGGCGTGCACGGCAACTATCTCGGACCATCGATCGCGGCTGCAGGCCTCGATCCGGGCAATCTGCCGGTCGCCGACAAATCCAGCATGAACTTCGGCTCCGGCGGCAACATGAAGGCCAAGGCCTGGCGCGACATCTGGGGCTCGGGCCAGGGCATCGGCCAGATCACCGACGCCCCGCCGGTCGCCGAACTGGTGGCGCGGCTCAAGTCCGAGTACGCCGCGGCGCGCAGCGACTTCCTGCGCGCCAGCGCCTGACGCTGTTTCACAAAGTCCGGGAGTGAACCATGAAACGAGCGCAACACGCGCTGGCAGCCGCGCTCGCGGTCTGCGCGATCGCCAGCACGGCCGCCGCCGACAACGGCAACGAAGCGATCCGGATCGGCCAGACGCTGCCCTATAGCGGACCGGTCTCCGGCTTCGGCACCATCGGCCGCGCCCAGGAAGCGTTTTTCGCGAAGGTCAACGCAGAGGGCGGTATCAACGGCCGGCAGGTGAAATTCATCACTCTGGACGACGCCTATTCGCCGCCGAAGACCGTCGAGCAGACGCGCAAGCTGGTGGAGCAGGAGGAGGTGCTGATGATGTTCGGCTCGCTCGGCACCGCTACCAACAACGCCGTGCACCGCTATCTCAACACCAAGAAGATCCCGCAATTGTTCGTGCTGAGCGGCGCGACCAAATGGGCCGACCCGAAGAATTATCCGTGGACCATGCCGGGCATGGCGTCTTACGAATCCGAGGGCGTGGTCTATGCGAAGTACGTGCTACAGGCCAAGCCTGACGCAAAGATCGCGATCCTTGCGCAGAACGACGATTTCGGCCGCGACTATGTCGCCGGCTTCAAGCGCGCGCTCGGCAGCAAGGCCGCGAGCATGATCGTCGCGGAAGCGAGCTACGAGACCTCGGCGCCAACCATCAGCTCGCAGCTTGCGACACTGAAGGCATCCGGTGCCGATGTGCTGTTTGGTGTCGTGCTCGGCAAGTTCACGCCACAGATGATCAAGGGCGTCGCCGAGATCGGCTGGAAGCCGGACCTGTTCTTCGTACCGACCTCCGCGTCGTCGATCTCGTTCCTGGAACCCGCCGGGCTCGAGAACGCGGTCGGCCTGATCTCGTCCAGCAACCAGAAGGACACGATGGACGCGCAATGGGCCGATGATCCCGCCGTGAAGGACTATCTTGCCTTCATGAAGCAGTACCTGCCCAATGCGGACCTCAGCAACTCGAACTACTCGGCGGGCTATCATTATGCGACACTGCTGATGGCCGTGCTGAAGGCCTGCAAGAACGATTTCAGCCGCGAAAACATCATGCGCCAGGCGGCGTCATTGCGCGACGTTCCGCTGCCGCTATTGTTGCCGGGCATGACGGTATCGACCGGGCCGGACGACTACCTGCCGTTCCAGCAGTTGCGGCTGCGCCGGTTCAACGGCAAGAGCTGGATCAGCTTCGGCGAGATCCTGGACGATCGCTAGAAGACGAGGCGCGACATGATCATCAGCGGCGAAAGACAGATCAGCTACGGCGACATTCACGCCCGCATCGCGCGGGCGGCCAGCGGCTTCCGGGCGCTCGGCGTGCAGGGCGGCAAGCCGGTCGGCATGATGCTGCGCAACGATTTCGCGCTGTTCGAGGTGGTCGCGGCTTCGGCCGCGCTCGGCAGCCCGGTGGTGCCGATCAACTGGCATCTGAAGGCCGACGAGGTCGCCTACATCCTGTCCGACAGCGGCGCCGATACGCTGGTCTGCCACGCCGATCTGCTGCCGCAGATCCGCGACGGGCTGCCGCCGGCAATCAAGCTGCTCGTGGTGACGACGCCGCCGGAGATCGCCGCGGCCTATGGCGTGGCGCCGGCGCTCACCCGCGTGCCCGACGGCATGACCGACTGGGACGTCTGGCGGGAGACGCACCAACCACTGACCGACGCACCGATCGGCGCGGCGCCGATGTTCTACACCTCGGGCACCACCGGACTGCCGAAGGGCGTCAAGCGCAAGCCGATGCGACCCGAGCAGCAGGCGGCAGCCGCGCGGGTCGGTGCCATCACCTACGGCGTCGAGCCGAACGAGGATCAGGTGATCCTGATGAACGGCCCGATGTATCATTCGGCGCCGCACTCCTACGGGATGCTCGCGTTCCGCAACGGCTGCGTGATCGTGCTCGAGCCGCGCTTCGATCCGGAGGATCTGCTGCAACTGATCGAGCGCCACCATGTCACCCACATGCATATGGTGCCGACGATGTTCGTGCGGCTGCTGCGCCTGCCCGAGGAGACGCGGCGCCGCTACGACCTGTCGTCGCTGCGCTTCATCGTCCACGGCGCGGCGCCCTGCCCCGTCGACGTCAAGCGCGCGATGATCGAGTGGTGGGGGCCGGTCATCAACGAATATCTGGCTCGACCGAGACCGGCATCCCGGTCTGGCATTCGTCAGCCGAAGCGCTGGCCAAGCCCGGCACCGTCGGCCGCGCGATCGAAGGCGGCATCGTCAAGACCTTCCGGCCCGACGGGACGCAATGCGACGTCGGCGAGCCCGGCGAGATCTTCATGCGTCAGACGTTGATCTCGGACTTCGACTATCACGGCAACGCCAAGGCGCGCGCCGAGGCCGATCACGACGGCCTGATCAGCGTCGGCGATGTCGGCTATCTCGACGCGGACGGCTATCTGTTCCTGTGCGACCGCAAGCGCGACATGGTGATCTCGGGCGGCGTCAACATCTATCCCGCCGAGATCGAGAATGCCCTGATCGGCATGGCAGGCGTCCGCGACTGCGCGGTGTTCGGCGTCCCCGACGACGAGTACGGCGAGCGGCTGTTCGCCTGCGTCGAGCCGGAAGCAGGCAGCACGCTTTCGGTTGCGGCGATCCAGGATTTCCTGCGCGACAAGCTCGCCAATTTCAAGGTACCGAAGGAGATCCGCTTCATGGAAGCGCTGCCGCGGGAAGCCACCGGCAAGATCTTCAAGCGCAAGCTGCGCGACCTCTACCGCGAAGGACAGCTCGGCTGAGCGATGTGACGGCGAAGCGAACGGCGTTTGAAACTTAGTTGCTGTTGCAAGAGGCCGGCGATCGACGCAACGATGCCGGTGCACCAAACGCCCGGATCATCCGCCATGAACTCGACCGACTTCATCGTCATCCGCAACGATCTGCAGCAATGCAAGGTGATCGAGACGCAGTTGCCCGACGGCGCGGCGCTGCCGGCCGATGCGCTGCTGGTGAAGGTGACCCGCTTCGCCTTCACCGCCAACAACATCACCTATGCCGTGATCGGCGAGCAGCTGAAATACTGGCAGCTGTTCCCGGCGCCCGAAGGCTACGGCATCATCCCGGTGTGGGGCTTCGGCGAGGCGCTGGTGTCGAAACATCCGATGATCGCAGCCGGCGAAACGCTGTTCGGCTATTTCCCGATGGCGACCCATCTGGTGATCGAGGCTACCGACGTCAGCAAGCGCGGCCTGCGCGACGGCGCCGCGCACCGGCAGGAGGTCTCGCCGGTCTACAACGCTTACGCCCGCGTCTCCGGCGATCCGACCTATGCGCGCCAGCAGGGCGATTTCCGCGCGCTGATGCTGCCGCTGTTCATGCTGTCGTTCCTGGTCGACGACTTCCTGGCCGAGAATGCGTTCTACGGCGCACGCCGCGTCATCCTGTCGTCGGCCTCGAGCAAGACCGCGTTCGGGCTCGCCCATCTCGTGCACAAGCGGGGTATCCCGGTGATCGGGCTGACCTCCAGGGGCAATGTCGATTTCGTCAGCTCGCTCGGCTGCTACGACGAGGTCGTCACTTATGATCAGGTCACTGCTATGCCGTCGGCCGAGCCGACGGCCTATGTCGACATGGCCGGCAACAGTGCGCTCCGCGAGGCCCTGCACCGGCACTTCGGCGCGCAGATGGTCTATTCCGGCCGGGTCGGGCTGACGCATCGCGCCAGCGAGGCGGAGGAGCCCACGCTGCCCGGCGCCAAGCCGGTATGGTTCTTCGCCCCGGACCAGATCCGCAAGCGCGCCAAGGAATGGGACCGGGCGGCATCGACCAGCGTTTTGGCGCCGCCTGGGCCGAGCTCGTGCCGCATCTGCCGAAATGGCTTGATGTGGTCGAGCGGCGCGGCCCGGCCGCGGTGCGCGAGGCCTATCTCGATACCCTGCAAGGCCGCGTTCCGCCGGATCAAGGCCTGATCCTCTCGCTGGCCGAATAGGCGCTATCCCGTCGCGCCCTTTCTGCGTGCCTTCGAATAGGTATAGGCTTTGCGGAAAGGGAACGCCGCCAAGAAAACGTCAGCAAGGCGGCCGATGACGAGAAACGCTCAATGCTCGACAAGACGGACGATATTTCGGTCGCCGCCGACAATTGGCTTGTGCAGTTCGAAGATGCGCTGGCCAGCCCCGACGATGTGCTGCTGAAGCCGCTGTTCCATCCCGACAGCTACTGGCGCGACGTGCTGGCGCTGAGCTGGAACATCCAGACCGTCAATCGGGCCTTCGCAATCATCGAGGAGCTGCCGGCGCATGCGCGCCGCAGCGCGCCACATGACTTCCGCATCGATGCCGAGCGCGCGGCGCCGCGCCGGGTGACGCGCGCCGGTACCCATGCGATCGAGGCAATCTTCAAATTCGAGACGGCGGTTGGCCGCGGCCACGGCATCGTGCGGCTGGTCCCCGATGCCGCCGACGACGATCGCCTGAAGGCCTGGACCTTGCTGACGGCGCTCGAGGAGCTGAAGGGTCTTGAGGAGCAGCAGGGCCACACCAGGCCGCGCGGGCAGTCCTATTCGCGCGACTTCCGCGGCCCCAACTGGCTCGACCTGCGCAAGGCATCCGCCGAATATGCCGACCGCAACCCTGATGTGCTGGTGGTCGGCGGCGGACAGGCCGGGCTTGCGATCGCCGCGCGGCTGCAGCAGCTCAAGATCGACGCGCTGATCGTCGACCGCGAGGCGCGCGTCGGCGACAACTGGCGCAAGCGCTATCACGCGCTGACCCTGCACAACCAGGTACAGGTCAATCATTTGCCCTACATGCCATTCCCGCCGAACTGGCCGACCTACATCCCGAAGGACAAGCTCGCCAACTGGTTCGAATCCTATGTTGATGCGATGGAGCTGAACTTCTGGACCGGCACGGAATTTGTCGGCGGCAGCTATGACGACGCAACGGGGCGTTGGACCGTCGAGTTGCGCTGCGCCGACGGCACGACCCGCAAGATGCAGCCGCGCCATGTCGTGATGGCAACCGGCGTCAGCGGCATCCCCAATCTGCCCGATATCCCGGGTTTGAAAGATTTTGGCGGCAAGGTGATGCATTCCAGCCGCTACGAGGACGGCGAGAACTGGACCGGCAAGCGCGCGCTGGTGATCGGTACCGGCAACAGCGGCCACGACATCGCGCAGGACCTTCATTCCTCGGGCGCCGAGGTCACGCTGGTGCAGCGCTCCTCGACGCTGATCACCAATATCGAGCCGTCGGCGCAGCTGGCCTATGCCGCCTACAATGAAGGTACGCTCGAGGACAATGATCTGATTGCAACCTCGATGCCGCTCGCGCTCGCCAAACACAGCCATGTGCTGATGACCGAGCAGTCGAAAGAGCTCGACAAGCCGCTGCTCGACGGCCTCGCGCGCAAAGGCTTCAAGCTTGATTTCGGCGATGGCGGCACCGGCTGGCAGTTCAAATACCTGACCCGCGGCGGCGGCTATTACTTCAATGTCGGCTGCTCCGATCTGGTCGCGAGCGGCGCGGTCGCCCTGCAGCAATTCACCGACATCGACACCTTGGTCAGCGAGGGCGCGCGGTTGAAGAACGGCGAGACGGTTGAGGCCGACCTGATCGTGCTCGCGACCGGCTACCGGCCGCAGGAAGAGCTGGTGAAGAAGCTGTTCGGCGAGGCCATGGCCGCGCGTGTCGGCCCGATCTGGGGCTTTGGCGACGGCCAGGAGCTGCGCAACATGTACACCCGCACGCCGCAGCCCGGCCTCTGGTTCATCGCCGGCAGCCTCGCGCAATGCCGGATCAACTCGCGCTATCTCGCATTGCAGATCAAGGCGATCGAGGAAGGCCTGTTGCCGCGCGACGTCGGGCCACAGGCGGATTTTTCGTAGAAACCTGCCGTCGTTCCGGGATGCGCGAAGCGCAGACCCGGAACCTCGAGATTTCGGGTTCGATGCTGCGCATCGCTCCGGAATGACGATCTTGGGGAGACATCTTATGCCAACCACCCTCGGCACCGGCGAACACCGCTATCGCGTGGTGGAGAACTTCGCAAAACTCCCCGACGGCTGGAGCCTGACCGATGTTGCCTCCGTCGCGGTCGACAGCAAGGACCGCGTCTACGTTTTCAACCGCGGCGACCATCCGATGGTGGTGCTCGACCGCGAGGGGAATTTCATGAAGAGCTGGGGCGAAGGCCTGTTCTCGCGTGCCCACGGCCTGCATATCGACGCCGACGACAATCTCTATTGCACCGATGACGGCGACCACACCGTGCGCAAATACTCGACCGACGGCAAGGTGCTGCTGACGATCGGCATCCCGAACAAGCCGGCGCCGTTCATGAGCGGCGAGCCGTTCCACCGCTGCACCCATACCGCGCTGTCGCCGAAGGGCGAGATCTATGTCTCCGATGGCTACGGCAATGCCTGCGTCCACAAATACACGCCGGATGGCAAGCTGATCAAAACCTGGGGCGAGCCCGGCACCGACCCCGGCCAGTTCAACATCGTGCACAACATCGCGACCGACGCCGATGGCTGGGTCTATGTCGCCGACCGCGAGAACCACCGCGTCCAGGTGTTCGACGGCAACGGTAAATACGAGACGCAGTGGAACAACCTGCACCGGCCCTGCGCGCTGTGCTGCTGCGGCGGCGGCAAGCAGCCGAACTTCGTGATCGGCGAGCTCGGCCCCGGCATGGCGGTGAATCGCAAGGTGCCCAATCTCGGCCCGAGGCTGTCGATCGTGGATCACACCGGTCAGCGCATCGCGCGCCTCGGCGGCGAGCAAGGCCCCGGCGTCGAGACCGGCAAATTCCTGGCGCCGCACGGCATCGCGCTGGATTCCCGCGGCGACATCTATGTCGGCGAGGTCGGCGTCACCGACTGGAAGACCAGCTTTCCCGACACCGAGATGCCAGCCGCGGTGCGTGTGACGCGATGTTTGCAGAAGCTGGAGCGGATTCGGACCTGAACTCCGCTCCATCACCGTCACCCTGAGGAGCGCGCATCGCGCGCGTCTCGAAGGGTCGACGGCCCGGCCGGTGGCCGTGCATCCTTCGAGACGCCGCTTCGCGGCTTCCCCAGCGACAAAGGCGAAGCCTTTGCGCGGGGATGACGGGTCAGGCAGCGCCGCGACTGAGATCAATCCCGCTTGATGCCCGACGCCGTGGCCTCACTCCCGCAATCAAATCTCGCCGATCACCTCGCGGCGGCGCTGCTCGGATTCTTCCGCATAGCGCCGCATGGCGTGCGCTTCGGTGAGCAGGCCGATCGGCCGGCGGTCGCCGTCGCCTTCGACCACGGCGAGCGATTCCGCTTCGGCCGCGTCGAACACCGCGATCGCCTCCTGCACGTTCATGCCGGGATGCAGCACCACGTCGGCGTAACGCAAGATGGCAGCAAGCCCCTTGTCGGCCTCGAGATCCGGCGCGTGCGCTTCGGCGACCAGCGCAAGCCCGGCGTAATGCCCCTCGCCGTCGACCGCGACGACCTGGGTCTTCGAGCCCGGGGGGAATTCCTCGCGGAACGCTTCGATCGGCATCGCGGCGTTCACCGTCGTCATGTCCTGCCGCATCATCTTGCCGACCGTGAGATCGCGGATCCAGCCGATATCGGCGGCGCTGCGGATGGTCTCGCCGCGCAGATGCAAACGCCAGGTCGCGAACGAGTAGCCGAACAGCTCGCGCGTGATCGTGGTCGAGATGATGACCGCGACCAGCACCGCGGTGGTGAGCCAGAGGTTGCCGGTGGATTCCAGCGCGATGAACGACATCGTGAGCGGGCCGCCGATCACCGAGGCCGACAGCGCGCTCATGCCGATCACCGCATAGGCATTGGGGTCGAGGTTCAGCCCCGGCCACGCGATGTCGACGCCGGCGGCGAACAGCCGGCCGCCGAGCGCGCCCATGAACAGCGTGGCGAAGAACAATCCCCCGCGGAAGCCCGAGCCGAGCGAAACGATCGACGCAACCGCCTTCAGCGCGAACACGCCGGCGATGAAGGCAAGCGGCATCGCCACGATGCCGGCAAAGCGCAGCGCGCCGTGGCCCGACGACATCACCTGCGGTGTCAAAAGGGCCATCGCGCCGACTGCAAGCCCGCCGAGCGCCGGCCGCAGCGGCGGCCAGAGCCGGCTCTTGGTCAGCAGCGCCTCGCACAGCGTCACCCCGCGCATGATCGCAATGCCGGTCAGGGCCGCGACCATGCCGAGCAGCGCGGCAATCGCAAGATCCCGCCCGAGCACATCGCCGACGGTTCCGACGCCGACGCCGAGCGGCAGCGGCTCGAAGGCATGAGCGACGAAGTAGCCGGTCACCGCCGCCACGCCGACCGGGGTCAGGCTGGCCGGCGTATAGCCGCCGATCACAAGTTCGAAAGCGTAGAACGCGCCCGCAAGCGGCGCGCTGAAGGCGCCGGCGATCGCCGCCGCCGCGCCGCAGCCCACCATGATTCGCTGGTCGTTGCGGCGGAGGTGAAAGCCGCGCCCGAGCGAGGCGGCGAGGCCGCTGGAGAGCTGGGTGTAGCCGGCCTCGAGCCCGACCGAGCCACCGACGCCGCTTGACCAGATCGTCTGCAGCGACACGATCACGCTGCCGCGGAACGACATCCGCCCGCCATAAAGCGCGTTGGCCTCGATCGGGTCGATTTCGCGGGCCGGCCGGACCCGGAGCAACAGAAGGAACGCAAATCCCAGCAACAGGCCGCCGATCGTGGGAACCACGAGCGCGCGCACGGGATCAATGCTGGGCTGGCTCGACAACCGGTCGCCGAGCGGCAGATTGAACAGCACCGAATGCAGCACCGTGACGAGGCTGCTCATGACCGCCACCACGAGGCCGCCAATGGCGCCGATCAGCACCGCCAGCACCACAAGGCTCGTCTCGTGCGCGCGCACGAACGCGCGCAACCGGCGCGGCGCCTCGAGATAGCTTGAGGTCGTGGTCATCGGCAGGGTCCGTCACTGGCCGACAGGGCCTTGCGGCTCCCTTTACGGGCCTCGCGGGCGGGAGGCAATCGGGGCAGGAACATGGCAGGGCGCGGCGGATAAGCCGCTCATTGCTCTTCACAATCCCGTCACGCTGCCTGTAGTATGTGAGTGCATGCTGCTTCGCAGCTAATGGGAGTCAGGAGCGTTATTTGAACGCACATGTCTCGCAAGGCGGTTGGCCGGTGCTGGTCTTGAATGCGGACTTCCGGCCGCTGAGTTATTACCCGCTGTCGCTCTGGTCCTGGCAGGACGCGATCAAGGCGGTGTTCCTCGATCGTGTCAACATCGTCGAATATTACGACCGGGCGGTACGAAGTCCTTCCTTCGAAATCCAGCTGCCGAGCGTCGTATCCCTCAAGTCCTTCGTCAAGCCGACCACCCACCCCGCCTTCACCCGGTTCAACGTTTTCCTGCGCGACCGATTCAGCTGCCAGTATTGCCTGTCGGGCGACGATCTCACCTTCGATCACATCATTCCGCGCAGCAAGGGTGGCCAGACCACCTGGGAAAACGTCGTCGCCGCCTGCTCGCCCTGCAATTTGCGCAAGGGCAATCTGACGCCGCAGCAGGCCAGGATGTTTCCGAAGCAGACGCCCTACGCCCCGACCGTGCATCAGCTGCATCGCAACGGCCGGCTGTTTCCGCCGAACTATCTGCACGAGAGCTGGCTCGATTATCTCTACTGGGATACTGAGCTCGATCCGTAGAGCGCGCTGGCGCGCGCCGTCCTCACACCGAATGCAAGCCGTACTGCTGTGATCTGGATCAGGCGGGTCGCTTGGTGAGGCCCGCTTCCCCCTCCTCGCGTCCGGGAACGCTGACGTGAACCTCGTGCCCCATCCTGATCGCCAGTGCCGCGGCGGCCGCCGCCGATTCGAATGCAGCTTCCTTGGTGGCGTATCCGCCGTTGAGATTGCCGTCGTGCAGGACGCCCCATTCCTCACCGGACGCAATCACCGCATATTGAGCCAATCCCATCGTCTCCTCCTTGCGCCAGCGGCGCTGCGTCAGGTCTCGTCCCGCTTGTATCTGTCGCGGACGACCTCCTCGCCGGCCTGCACCGCATGCCTGCTGCGAAAATGGTGTTGAAGCACGCCGAAGATCAAAGCAGTCAGCAGCACGAGCGCTCCGATGCCGTAGATGATTTCAAGGCCCATATCCATTCAGTCTCTCCAAGCCTTGTTCTCAAAGCCTTGCTCTTAAAGCCTTGCTCTCTTGCCGCCCGCCGGGGCGGCATCGTTCAACCGCTCTTCGCGGCGCTGTCGATGCTTTCGCGGTGAATTTCGCGCGCGTCGCTGCCGATCACCGAGATGAAGTAGCCGCGTCCCAGATATTCCTGTCGGGTCTCGGCAAGGTCGATGGCGAGCCGCTTGGCGACGGCAATGGCTTCATCGCGGTCGGTAACCGGCTGACCGGTTGCATCGATCACACGCTCATCATTCACGATCGCGAAGTGAAAGGCGGACATTCACTATCTCCGCGCATCAATGCGTGTTCGATTCTTGCCACTTTTCCAGGTCCGGCTGCTCGTCTCCGGAGCGCTTCGCGTCTCCAGAGCGCTTCGCATCCCCAGAGCGCTGCTCCTTCTCCGGGTTTCCCTTCCACGGCTTGTCGGTTTGCGCGTGGGAACCCCAGTCGCTCGAGCGTCCGGAATCCTGCGTTACAGGCTTTCTGCTCATGACAATCTCCTCAAGGACAGAAGCATCTGTATCCCGATGTGTTCCTAACCGGCCGCGCTCAAGGTCCGCCCGCAACCGAGCATAACCAGCGCATCGAGGTCGATCCCGCAGCAGTATTGACGCTTCCTCACGCAGGATCGCATTCGCGTGATCGTCCGCGATGTTCGCAGTATATCATTGCATCCTAATAGTTCGCATCCTATCTAATTTGCATGCCGCCTTCGCAGCCCCATATCCACGCCGAGATCGGCCGCCTGGTGACCAGGCTGGCCCGGATCTGGCGTCGCGAGTCGGATCAGGCCTTGTCCGACCACGACCTGTCCTACGCGACGGCGATTCCGCTGCTGGTGTTGTCGCGCCAGGGGGAAAACGTCCGGCAAGGCGTGCTCGCGGATGAACTGGGAATCGAGGGGCCTTCACTGGTGCGGCTGATCGATCTGCTCCAGTCCGAAGGCCTGGTCGAGCGTCGCGAGGACCCGACCGACCGGCGCGCCAAGACGCTGCATCTCACCGCGGCCGGCGGAGCCAAGGTCGAGGAGATCAATCGGGTGCTGCGTCGCGTACGGGCCAGCCTGCTGAAGGATATCGGCAGCGCGGAACTTGCGGTAACCTTCGAGACGCTGCAGCTCATCGAGCAGCGGGCGAGCCGCCTGCAGGACGCCAGGACTGCGCCAGCCAGGACTGCTCCAGAGGCGAAATAGTCATGCGCGCGGAAGAGCCGTTCCTGGTCCGCCACGCGGATCTCATCTTCGCGTTGAAGACGTTCGCGGCGTCGATGCTGGCGCTTGTCATCGCCCTGGCGATCGATCTGCCGCGTCCCTATTGGGCGATGGCGACGGTCTACATCACCTCGCAGCCGCTGGCCGGCGCGACCAGCTCGAAGGCGTTCTTCCGCGTGATCGGTACGCTGGTCGGCGCGAGCGTCACGGTCGCCATGGTGCCGAACCTCGTCAACGCGCCGGAGCTGCTGTGCCTCGCGATCGCGCTCTGGGTCGGACTCTGCCTTTATCTGTCGCTGCTCGACGGCACGCCGCGCAGCTATGTCTTCATGCTGGGCGGATATACCGTCGCACTGATCGGCTTTCCGTCGGTGGCCGAGCCGGGCAGCATCTTCGATGTAGCGCTGGCACGGGTCGAGGAGATCTCGCTCGGCATCATCTGTGCGAGCCTGGTGTCGACGGTGGTGTTTCCCCGCAGCGTCGCGCCGGCGGTCGGCGGCCGCATCAGGAGCTGGCTGTCGGATGCGCGCCGTCTGTCACGCGACGTGCTGCTTGACCGTGGGACCGGCGAGACGCGCCGGGCCCAACGCCTCCGTCTTGCGACCGACATTGTCGAGATCGATACGCTGGCGACCCATGTCGCCTATGACCGGCTGGCCGACGCCGGCACCGTGCGTGGCCTCGGCGAGGTCCGGCTGCGCATGCTGATGCTGTTGCCGATCATCACGTCGATCGAAGACCGGCTTGCTGCACTTGGTGAGGCGGCGCTGCGACGGCAACCGGAGCTGCAACGCCTGATCGGCGATATCGCCGCATGGATCGTGGACGAGGACCGCCAGCGGCAATCCGGCGAGCAGATCCGCACTGCAATCGCCGAGCGGCAATCTGCGCTCGACGGCATCGCGCCGCGGGAGCGCATCATCACGATCAGCCTGCTGCTCCGGCTCCGCGAGCTTGTCGATATTTCGGCCGACTGCCGCGTGCTGGGCGATGCGATCACCGCGGGCCGGGATATTTCCAGCGTCCAGCTGGCGTTCCACCCCGAGTCGGGGGCCGCACCGGTCCGTCATCGCGACCACGGCATGGCGCTGTGGTCGGCCGTGGGCGCGGCGGTCGCCATCCTGATCTGCTGCGGCCTGTGGATTGCGACCGGCTGGGCCGATGGCGCCTCGGCGCCGATGATGGCCGCGGTCGCCTGCTCCTTCTTCGCCGCACAGGACGAGCCTGCGCGCAGCATCCGGGCCTTCGGCCTGTTTTCACTGTTCGCGATCGTCATCGTCGCGATCTACCAGTTCGCGCTGGTGCCGGGCATCTCCCATGTCGAGGTCCTGATCGCGGCGCTGGCGCCGACCTTCCTCCTGTACGGCTTTTTGATCGCACGACCCAAGACCGCGCCGATCGGCATGGCGCTCGCCGCCAACACCGCGACGCTGCTCGCGCTGCAATCGACCTACAGCGCGGATTTCGCCAGTTTCGCCAATACGTCGGTCGCCTTCTTCCTCGGTGTTGTCATCGCGGAGATCGTAACGCGGATCGCGCGCGGCGTCGGCGCCGAATGGATCGCCAAGCGGCTGATGACGTCGAGCTGGCAGACGCTCGCAGTCGCGGCCGAGCGGCGCGGCCACGGCGATCGCGCGCAGTTTGCCGGCCTGATGCTGCATCGGCTCGGCCTGTTGGTCCAGCGCATCGCCTTCATCTCTGAGAGCGACCGCCGCGATGCTGACAGCTTGGTCCAGCTCCGCATCGGGCTCAACATCATCGACCTCAGGCGGGCGCGCTACGGCCTCGCCGCAGTGACCGTGCGTGCCATCGACGATATGCTGGACGACCTCGCGGCGGCGTTCCGCGCCCGTGCGGACCAGGCAATGCCGGCCGAACTGGTGTCATGCATCGATACGGCGCTGACCGCGGTCGTCAAGGACCCGAATGAGCGCGCGCGGGACGATGCATTGCTCGGCCTCGTCGGCATCCGCCGCTGCCTGTTTCCGGATGCACCCGCGTATCGATCGCAGCCGAGGAGAGTTTCGCCGCATGAGATATGAGCTCGACATTTACGGCGTGCTCGTTCCGGCGCTGCTGCTGTGGCTCATCGTCGCCTATGCGCTGAGCGCAGTGGTGAGCCGGATCATGCAGCGCTTCGGATTCTACCGGCTGGTCTGGCATCGCGCGCTGTTCAATTTCGCCCTGTACGTATGCCTGCTCGGCGTCGTGGTTTATCTTTCGGAGTTTCTGCCATGAAAGCGAATTTCGCCTGGCTCGGCCGGGTTGCGCTGACCGCGGTCGCCGTCGTCGCCGCGCTCGCTGTCGCTCGCGCGCTCTGGGTCTACTATATGGAATCGCCATGGACCCGCGACGGCAGGGTCCGCGCCGACGTGATCCAGGTGGCCCCCGACGTCTCCGGCTTCGTCACCGACGTGCTGGTCAGGGACAATCAGCCGGTGCGTCGCGGCGACATCCTGTTCCGGATCGATCGCGCACGCTTTGCCCTGGCGCTGAAGCAGGCCGATGCTGCGGTCGCCGGCCATCGCGCGACGCTGGATCAGGCCGACGCCGACCTCAAGCGCTACAGCTCGCTGACCACCGATGCGGTGTCGCAGCAGAAGCAGGAGCAGGTTCTGGCGACCCAGCTGCAGGCCAAGGCGGCCTATGACCAGGCGGTCGCCGACCGCGCCGTCGCTCAGCTCAATCTGGATCGCAGCGAGGTGCACGCTTCGGTGAACGGCACCATCACCAATATGGACCTGCGGCCGGGCGCCTACGTCACCGCCGGCAAGGGCGTGATGGCGCTGGTCGACACCGACACGCTGCATGTGGAAGGCTATTTCGAGGAGACCAAGCTCGCGCGCATTCGCGTCGGCGACAAGGCGCAGATCCGGCTGATGGGCGAGCCGGTGCGGCTCACCGGACATGTCGAGAGCATTGCGGCCGGCATCGAGGATCGCGACCGCGCGGCCGGCGCGAGCCTGCTCGCAAACGTCAATCCGACCTTCAGCTGGGTTCGGCTCGCACAGCGCATCCCCGTGCGCATCGCGCTGGACCACCTGCCGGATCGCATCGCGCTGGTCGCCGGCCGTTCGGCGACGGTCGAGATCATGGACTAGCCGGCTGGCCGGGGCGCATCCGCGGCGATAGCATCAAGTCGTCGACCACTCGCCTATCGCACGCCGTAGCGTGTGAAATCGTCGCCGATGCTGCCCTGGATTGCCTTGGCCGCCGCCATGTCGGTATTGCCGCCGGCCTTGTCACCCTGCTTCAACTTCGCCAGGCCGCGACCATAAAGTGCGCTTGCGAGCTTGGGATCGATGCGAAGTGCGGAGCTGTAGTCGGCGATCGCCGCGCCCAGCTCGCCGGTCTTCAGATAGATAAGGGCACGCGAGTCATACGTCGCGGCGTTGGCTGACGCCAATTGAAGGGCCTTGTTGCAATCTTCCAGCGCCGCCTGCAATTCGCCGAGGATGGCCCGGCTCCAGCAGCGTCCGTTCCACACCCCGTCCAGTTTCGGCTCGAGGCGAATGGCCTCATCGTAGTCCTGCGCCGCGCGCGCATAATCGTTCTTCTTCAAATAGGCGCCGGCGCGGTTGGCGAAGGCCTCGCCGTAGTTCGGGTTGAGCCTGATGGCCTGATCGAAGGCGTCGGTCGCGCGATCATAGTCGCGCTTCCTGAGATAGGCCACGCCGCGGTTGTTGAACGGCTTGGTGTAGGTCGGATTGAGTTCGATCGATCGATCGAAATCCCGGATGGCGCCGTCGTAGTCTCCCTTGGCGGCGTAGGCGTTGCCACGGTTGTTGTAGGCGATCGCTAGGCCAGCCTGGGTCATGTCCTGCCCCGCATCGATCAGCGCCGTGCAGGCAGCAATGCGCGCGTCGGCCGGTGTGCGGTCGAGGCCGCTGCACAACCCGATCGTGCGGAGATAGCTATCCTTCTTCGGGTTCTGCGCGACCGCCGGCAACACTGGGAGCGTCGCAACGAGGAGCGATATCAGGCTGACAATTGCGCCGGCGCTTGCACGAAGTTTCATATCGGGCCTTGCTTTGCACGAAATTGGCTGCGCCTGGCCTAGCACCCTCGACAGATGTTTGGATTGAACTTGTGGAGGGTGTTTTGCTCAGGTTGCTGCGGCGTTCGTGCCCCGACCTTCCTGACTTTGCTCTTGCCCTCTTCAACGAGCGTGGCGAACCTCACCGTTCCATCGTCCGATATCTCGATGCGTGGCGTGGTGCCTCGAATGCCCATCGTTGCGACGGGGGTGTCGATCTTCATGTCGCCGGTCTTCGCGATGTTGCCGGCAACGAAGGTGAAGGTCCCGTTGGTCAGTTTGAGCAAGGTCGAGTTCGACTTGCCGTTCGGGTCGTACACGAACTCGGTCATCGCCATCTTGGCGTTGCTCGACAGATTGAACGAAGTGCCGTCGGAGAAATTGATCCCGACGCGTCCGTCAGCTCCAGTTTGCACCACGTCGCCCAGATAAACGGGGTCGCCAACCTGCGCCTGAGGCAGTTTGCCGGGCAGCCCTGCCTGAACGACGACTGCATTCGGATGCTCGATCGTGACCGAACCAGTGGCGGCTACGACCCTTCCGATGAATTTCAATTGGATATTGTCCGGTTCGGTTTGCGCCTGGACCTGGCCGGACGTGAGCGTTGCGAGCGCCAGGACGAAGCTTGCAAGCAATTGAACAATCAAATGGATGCGCACGATCCCCTCCACGAGAAGATCTTGTCGTGTCGTGGCTCGATGGTGATCGGGACCACCGGGCCGAGACCGCAGGACCTTGAGTGCCAAACGAGTTGTCGCAGACAGGCCTAAATGCCTGACGCAGTTCGACTAAAAATTAATAAGTGGACAATTTGCATGGTAATCATACTATTAATTTTGCGGGGCTGCACGCGCGATAAAGGACAGCTGTTCTGACCTTTTCGTAAGGCTCCCCGCAGTATTGGAATTCCATTTTTACTGCCGAATTTGGTTTCAATCAGGACGTTTCAGCGGACAAGCCTATGGCTGACGGCGCGGGGTTTTTCGCCGCGTGGCCGAACCAAGCCAAAATAAAAAAACTGCGGCGCCACTTTCCGCTCGAACTGCCCAACAGGCAAAAAGCCAATGTCAGTTGCGTCCGGCGTAGAGTTCGGGGACGCGTGCATGGCCGTTTTGGGCCAGCCGCCCCGTGTAGTTGGCACTGTTCGGACGGCGATCGGCTGCGGCACAATCGCGCGTGCCCGCGGCATACCGATTCAAATCGTAGCTGGCGATCCCGTTCGCCAGGGTGACGTCATCGAGGTCGGAGCCGGCGGGCGGATCGAAATCCGCCTGGTCGATGGCAGGGCGCTCAATTTGCCAGCCGGCACCCGGCTGGAGTTGGACATCGCGCAGGACCCCAGCGGGGGCTTGCGGCCGGGCCTGTTCGCGAAAACCAGAAGCCTCTTCCGCCTCATCGGCAGCCGGCTCGCAGGGTCTGGCGTCCTGACGGCGGACACACCGGTTGGCACCATCCGCGTCAGCGGCCTCGGCATGCTGTCGTTGGCCGCCCTGACCTTCTCGCTGCTGGAGGACGCCCGGGCCGCGGAGCCGAACGTCACGTTCCTGGACGACGACAACATCAAATACAAGGACCTCCACCACGGCGTGTTCGAACTCGTCACCAAGGAGGCGATCCCCCGTCACATCATCGTCGAGGATCCCGAAGAGACGATCATCCTGAGCAGAAGAGGCTCCTCCGTCGGCGTGAACCATGCCACGAATTCCCCTTCGCACATGGAGGAATTACGGGAGGCCCAACAGGAGACCCTTGCCTATTTCGAGAAAGGACCGGCATCGAAAGGATCCGGCATGCCTGCTCTCGAAGGCGGACAACTGCTGCTGCCGATCAATTTTATTCAGCAGTCCCCGCTGTCGCCGGTGCAAGATACGCTCGGGCCGCTGCCGGTAGCGACCTTCGCGAAAAATGATCTCTTCAAGCTGCCGCCGGTTCCGCCGAAGCTGAACCTCGGAGCGGGGCCGACTGAAATCGATACGGTGATATTTGACGACTTCAATGCGGCGAGCGGGACCTTTTCCGCGAGCAGCATCAAGGGCGGCGCACTGAAATTCGGCATCAGCGGAGGCGCCACAGGCGATACGGTGCTGGGACAGGCGACATACGACGTATCGAGCGTCGGTACATTTGGCACGCTCTATCTCAACAGCGCGACCGGAAGCTACACCTTCGTTCCGAACAATACCGCAATCAACGCGCTGAAGGCCAACACGACCCAGAGCTTCGTGATCACGGTCTCGGACGGCGCGCTTTCGGCCAGCGAGAGCTTCGACATCAGCATCCTGGGCGCCGACGACGCCTCCATCATCTCCGGCACCATGGCCGGCTCGGTGGTGGGTGCGGTCGGCGTCAGTCATGCCTCGCCCGGCCTGCTCATCGCAAACGGCACGCTCACCGACACCGATGTCGACGATCCCGCCAATACCTTCACCGCCGTGAACGCGCCGACGACAAGCGCAGGTGGCTACGGCTCATTCACGCTCACAACGGCCGGCGTGTGGACCTATACGCTCGACAACGCCAACAGCTCCGTGCAAGCCCTCCATGTCGGCAACACGCTGACCGACAGCTTCACGGTGACCACGATCGGCGGAACCCCGCAGACGGTGACACTCACCATCCACGGCCCGCTGATCGAGGTTGGAACCGCGCCATCGCTGACGTTGAGCGAGACCCGTCTGACAGCGACGACGCTGGACGACAACATCGCCGGCTCGGCACCGGACGCCGCGCTGACGACGACATCAGGCGAGTTCTCGGCGGCATTCGTCACCGAACCGGGTCTAACGGTCAGCTACGCACTGACGATCACCGGCGGCAACGGTACGGCGTCAGGACTGATCGATTCGCATACCGGTCTCGCTGATCTGCTGGTTCTGAACGGCAACACCATCGAAGGCCATGTCGGCACGGCAAGCGGGGCGCTCGCGTTCACCATCACGGTTGACCCGGCCACGGGCCGCGTGACCTTCGTCGAGCACCGCGCGGTCGAACAATCGTCGGGCACCAGCCCTGACGGCGGCGAAGGGATCGCGCTGGGGACCGGCCTCGTCAACCTGATCGCGACGGTCACGGAGAGCGACGGCCAGTACCAGGATCTAAGCATCGATCTCGGCAAGCAGCTGACAATCACGGACGATGGCCCGCGCATCGAGGCGGCGGGCACAGCCCCATCGCTGACGCTGAGTGAGACGCATCTGACGGCAACAGCGCTGGACGACCACATCGCCGGCTCGGCGCCGGACGCGGCGCTGACGACGACTTCCGCCGATTTCTCGACGGCGTTCACTTCGGTGCAAGGCGCCGATGGCGCGACCGTCCGCTACGCGCTGACGATCACCGGCGGCAACGGCACGGCGTCGGGGCTGATCGACTCGCATACCGGCCTCGCTGACCTGCTGGTTCTGAACGGCAACACGATCGAAGGCCGCGTCGGCGCGACCAACGGCACACTGGCATTCACCATCACGCTCGATCCGGCCACGGGACGCGTGACCTTCACCGACTACCGGCCGGTGGAGCAACCGCTCGGCACCAGCCCGGACAGCGGCGAAGCCGTATCGCTGGCCGCGGGCATCGTGAGCCTGAACGCCACGATCACGGACAAGGACGGCGACTTCCAGAGCGCCGGCCTCGACCTCGGCAGCAGGCTGACCATCAGCGACGATGGCCCCTGCATCCGGGCCAATTGCACCGCTCCGTCGCTGACGCTGAGCGAGACGCACCTGACGGCAACGGCGCTGGACGACCATGTCGCGGGCTCGGCATCGGACGCCGCGCTGACGAAAATTTCCGCCGATTTCTCGACGGCGTTCACCTCGCTCCAGGGCGCCGACGGCGCGACGACTCACTATGCACTGACGCTCAACGGAGGTGACTGCACCCCATCCGGGCTGATCGATTCGCATACCGGCTGCTCCGACGTGCTGGTTCTGAACGGCAACACGATCGAAGGCCATGTCGGCACAGCAAGTGGCGCGCTGGCATTCACCATCGCGGTTGATCCGGCCACGGGATGCGTCACCTTCACCGAATATCGCGCGGTGACGCATCCGGCCTGCGCCGGCCCTGACAGCGGCGAAGCCGTGTCGCTGACCGCCGGCGTCGTAAGCCTGGTTGCCACCATCACGGACAAGGACGGCGACTTCCAGAGCGCGTGCATCGACCTCGGCAAGCAACTGACGATCACGGACGATCACCCGACCATTTGCGGCTTCCCGGAGACCTTCGTCGCCGCTCAGGATCATCAGACTGCGACAGGTACCTACGATATCAATTTCGGCGCGGATGGCGATGCTGCGATGTTCGTTGCCGTCCACAACGGTCCAGTCGGCTGCACGGGATATGATCTGGCCACATCATGCCTGGGCAACGGCATCACCGCGGTACACGTCACCGGACATGGCGATGATTACAACTTCTACTATACGACCCATGAGGTGGGCGGCGGCGTCGAACTCGACGCGTATCTTACCGATTGCGGCGGCAGGTTGGACGATCCTTATTTCAAGTTGCTGATCAATCCGGATGGAACATTCTGCTTTGATCTCGAGCACGCCGGACCGTCGAAGGACGTCACCGTCCATGGCTCCGATTTTGATGCCCCGATCTGCGGCACGCCGTCATTGACGGCTCCGGACGGACAACTGGTGATTACCGGGTCGGACTGCGCCGGCCAGCCGCTCGATGTCAAGGCATCGGGCTGCGGTATCGCGGTCGGCGACAGTGGACTGCAGATGGACCCGGCCGAGCAGCTGAATCTCGCGTTCACCGAGAAGCAGTCGCAGGTCGGCTTCAATCTCACGGAATGGCAGGGCTACGGCACCGCCGGTGTGATCCTCAAGGTTCTTGATGGCAGCGCCGACGTTCACGACTTCTGCATCGATGTTCCCAGGCCGCTCTGCGGCAGTGCCGGCTTCGTGGTGCAGGAGACATCGGATGCTTCGCTGATCGACACCTACACCTTTGATGCCACGACGACGACGTATACGCTTTACGTTGACAGGTCGTTCGATCAAGTCCAGGTCGACTACGATCGGGTGGAAGCCGGGTGTCCCACCTTCGCGATCAACAACATCAGCTATACCGAAAAGACGAGCATCAATGCGGATCTGCTGTTCGATGTGACGGCGGTCGATGCGGACGGCGATTCGGCCACGAGCAGCCTTCAGGTCGATATTCAGTGCCACACGGCGGGGATGGACACCTTCATATTCGCCGCCAGCCAGGACAGCCCCGCGCCGCCGGTCGGCGCCAGCGCTCCCGCACCCGATGTTAGTCCGATGTCAACGAGTAGCCACGAGGACGCGGCGTTGTCTCAGGCAATCTTGCCCTTTGTAGACGGCGGAACGTCGGGAATGACCGAGCAGTCCTTTCATTTCGCGGAGCCTTCGAGCCTCGAACAGCAGGGAGCTTCGTCCCCTCCACAATTTGATCAAAGCCTCGCGTGGTTCGGCCGCCAGGACGATTCCGCTGGATTCCAGCTGGCACAAGGAGTTGCGGCTGGTGGAACGCCGGCAGTTGGGCCGGTCCCGGAGCACCAAACAGACTTCTTCCCGGACCATACGCCGGACACCGTCGTGACCCATCCGCTACACGATCTGATCGTGTAGCGATCACTTCGTCTAGCGATCACTTGGGCGCGTGGCCGGCACTCCGGCCCGCGTCAGACGTTGACGCGGGCCGGCAGCGTTTCTCGGGTCAGTGCCAGCCCTCGCCGGCCTTCAGCGCCGCCGAGAGGCTGCGCACCGGGCGGGTCACCAGCGGATCGAGATCGAAGCGCTTTTCGAGCATCTTGAGGATCGACGTGGTGTCGAAGTCCTCGTGCGCGACGCCCGACTTGTTGAACCGCTTGGCGATCAAGAGCGCCGGAATGCGGGTGCCCGGGCCCCACTGATCCGCAGCCTTGGCTTCGGCACCATGACGGTTGAACGGCGGCGGGGGAACGTGATCCCACTGCCCGCCGAACTCATCATAGGTGATGACGATCAGCGTGTCCTTGCCATTCGGCCCCTCGACGATCGCCTTGACGAGATCGACGAGATGCTGGCTGCCTTCGGACTCGCTGGTGTAGCCCGGATGCTCGTTCTCCTCGCCGATCGGCTTGATGAAGCTGACCTGCTTCAGCCGGCCGGTCTTCGCCGCCTGGATGAACTCCGCCTCGTCCTTCAGGTGATCCTTGCGGGCCTGCGTTCCGGGCGCGTAGTTGGCGAAGTAGTTAAGCGCCTGATGGTGGTACTGGAAATCCACGTCCGGGCAGTTCGGGAACACCGCCGTGGAAACATGGTTCGGGTCGGTGCAGGTCGTACCGTTGCCGTTGGTCCAGCCCGAAGCGCCGACGTCGCCGTTGGCGTTCGACCAGCCGCCCGAATACCAGGCCCAATCGACGCGCTTTGCCGACAGCCGATCGCCGATGTTCGGCGTGTGCAGCGGCGGCAGACGCTTGATGTCGGCGGTGCCCGGGGAATAGGGCTGATAGAACGGCTGCGTCGTGTTGACCGCGTAGTCGCCGCAGGCGAGGCCCGCCGGCAGGCCGGCCTGATTGCACTTCGCCGTCAGCTGCGCATCCTTCACGGTCGAGAGCGGCGTGTAGAGCGGCGTGCTGGTCGGCATGCCGTTGGCATCGACGATCGAGTGGAAGTCGTTGGCGCTGCCGTCATTCAGGGCACCGACGAACTGGGGCGCCACGGCGGCGACCAGGAACTGATGGTTGAGGAACGAACCGCCGAAGGCACCCTGGAAGAAGCTGTCGGCAATGATGTAGTTCGGCGCGCCGTTGCCGTGGAGATAGGTGTAGATGGGTAGCTTCTTGGTGTCGTAATAGCCCATCACCAGACCGGCCGCATCACTGCCGGTCATGTAGCGGTTTTGCCGGCCGCCGTTCAGCTGGTACTGCTCGCTGTAGAAGCGGTGCACGATGTCCGCGGTGCAGCCGCCGGGCGCGCCGGTGCCGTTGAGGAAACCGTGAGCCGCGAAAGCGCCGAGCGGCTTCGGGCAGGTCGTGGCCGAGGTCGGAATGAATTCATTGATCTCGAACGGCTTGTTCTTGAAGGCGCTCAGGATCGCGACCGTGCCCGTATTGTCGGTGCAGCTCGTCGGTTGCGGCGACGGAGAAGTCAGGTTGACGTCGTTCTGCAGCAGACAAGCATAGACGGTCTGGTTGTCCTGCCGAACCTGCAAGGTGTGCGCCTGATCGGCATAGGATGTGCCGTTGATCCGGTCGCGGCCGACGTCACCCCAGTGACCGTAGAGGTTATCGAAGCTGTGGTTCTCCTGATAGATGACGACGATGTGCTTGTACTGGTGCACGCCTTCATGGCCGCGATCCCGCAGATCGCGCAGCTCGTCCCTGATCTCGTGCTTGAACTCATCAACGATCTTTTCGACCAAATTCTCCGCGTTCGCTACCGGCGAGATGGCAACGGCGCCAGCAACAACCGCGAGCGCCGGAATGGCTCCCCAAAGCCGCATAGTGCTCTCCTGATTTAGAAAGAAATAGAAATGGAGCTACACGCTATGCAAAACACATTTCGCTGGGATGACTGTTTTTCGACGCGCGCGCAAACGCGCGGAAGGATGCTCGCGCATCAACAGACTTCATCCTGTCAAACGCAGACTGCATTGCGCTTCGCTGATCGCGCGTCATCAAACCGCAATCAAAATTCGTCTATCCAGTCAGATGGTCATTGATCCTGCCGACAGGAAACTGTCACCTCCGTGACATCTTCCGACGCACGGCAGCGCATATGCATTTGTGACAGGGGCGTTTTCGCGCAATGGCTTGGGATATTCTGGCGTCCGGCTCCGGAAAACATCGTGCGACAGCCGCTGATCGCGGCGTCAGACCGGCACGGGTCGCGTGGCTGGCGCTCGTCGTTGCCCTGCTCCCGTTGCGCGCGACGGCGTTCCCGCTCGGCGGCGACCAGACCGTGCTGCCGGCCGGCACCGAATTTTCCGAGGAAGCGCTGGCGCGGCCACGCGAGCTCTTTCATTCCGAGGCCGTCGGCGGGCGAAAGTCCTATTTGGTCAATCTCGGCGATCTTGCGTTCAACTCGCCTTCCATCCTGGGTGGCAAGGCGCGTCAGGCTGAGATGAGCTGCGGCACCTGTCACGTCAACGGCGCATCGAACCCGAAACTGTTCGTTCCGGGCGCATCCTCCCGCCCCGGCACCTTCGATACGACCAGCCTTGTCTTCAACGCGAAGACGTTCAACAGCATCCTCGATCCGGTCAGGATTCCGAGCCTGCGCGGCGCCCGCTTCCTCGCCCCCTACGGACATGACGGCCGCATCACCTCGCTGCGCGACTTCGTCTATAATGTCATCGTCAATGAATTTTCCGGTCCGAGGCCGCGCGACGAGGTTCTCGACGGCCTCGTCGCCTATATCAACGATATCGATTTCCTCCCCAATCCGAAGATTGCGCCCGGCGGCAGGCTTGCCGCGGAGGCGAGCCTGGCCGAGCGCCGCGGCGAGGCGCTGTTCTTCAAGCCCTTCCCGAAGCAGGCCGAGCTGAGCTGCGCCGGTTGTCATGTTCCGGGTGGCACCTTCAACGACCAGATGCGCCACGACGTCGGATCCGGTGGACTGGTCAAGACCCCGACTTTGCTGAACGCCAACTTCAACGCCCCGTATTTCCACGATGGCCGCTACGACAGCTATGAACAGGTGGTCGATCATTTCGATCGTGTGTTCGACCTCGAACTGTCGACCCAGGACACCCAGGACCTCGTGGCCTATCTGAATGCGGTCGGCGACGGCGAACGCCCGTTCGACAAGGACGGCGTCATGCTCCGGATGAAAGAGGTGCTCGAGCTCTCGAGCGTCCTCGAGGTCGCGATCCCGGCTGCCGACACCGCGGTGGTGTCACTGGCCGTGACCGGGGTCGGGGCCGAACTGCGCGAACTGACCGAGCGCATCCCGGACATCAGGAACACCTCGATCGGTGGCAAGGACGAGCGGCTGGCGGCGCGCGCGATCCTGAAGGACCTCGTTCTCACCCTGCGCCGCATCGATCTCGACGTCGCCGCCGGCCGTATCGACGATGCGATGGCCGAATATCGCAACTTTGCGCAGCTGGTGCACTTCGACGTACCCGTCGCCCTGAAAAAGGCCGAACCCTGGTCGCTGTTCAACAGCAACGTGCATCAGTCGCACTACACTGCGCTCGGCCGGATCCTGCCGATAACAAGCCGGCAGTCGCAGTAACGGACGGCGTGCTCACTCCGAAGCCGGCGACTCAACCCATACGTCACTCTGCTGGATCCGACGGATCAGCGCTTGCGGGTCGAACTTGCGCAAGCCTGCGGGGATTTCAAACGTCTGCGCCGGCTGCGGCTCGTCGCGGATGTGATCGGCAGCGATCACCGTCCCATCCGCGGTCTTGATCCGTACCGGAAATCTGCGCGCGCGGTCGATCCAGCCGACAAAGCTCAAACCGGACGGCGCGGCGATTCGAAAGACGTCTGTGTCGTGCCCCGCGATGGTTTCCGCTCCATCGCGCTGGCAGTGCCACGTCGCAAGGTCGATCGGCGCGGACAGCTGCGCCATCGCCAGCCATTGCCGGCAGGGATCATCCGGATCAACTGGAATGAACATCCGGGTGAGCGGGCTCGATTGCCGCGCGTCCATGTAAACCCGTGCCGCCGGACGGACGAAATAGGCCGCGGGCTTGCCCATATCGATCAGGAAGAAGCCGTCGGGCAGCGCGCTTGTCTCGATCCGTGCTTTTCCGCCCGAGACGCGCAAGGCACCCATGGCGGTTGCCGTATCGTCCTTGTTCGCGACGAGGTCGGCGGAAAACTGCTGCGCCATGGCCGGGATCGCCGCGCCGGCCAGGATGGCAACGGCAAGCAGGCCGGCCGCGACGCTGCTGCTGATCGCGCACGTCTTCTCGTTGCGTTTCATCGCGTGTCTCCGGTCGATCAGGTGGTGGGGACAGAACATGACGGCGCCGACCGAACCATTGGTTCGATCGGCGCCGGCCTCGGATGCAGTCAAGACCTCGCCGTGGGCGAGAGCTTGATCACTCGGTGTAGGACAACGTGACCGGCTTGCTGAAGTCGAACGCGTCGAACATGTCGGACAATGCCGGGCTGTTGGTCGGAACGTACTCGTTGTTCTTCGAGTAGGTCGGGTTCGGCAGGTTGTCGCGGCTGCGGTTCGTGAGCGGCTGGAGAGCCCAGTTGCGTTCGATGAACTTCAGCAGCGAAACGTGGTCGGCGTAGTTGTGGTTGACCTTGCCGCCCGTCGAATAGGGCGAAAGGATCAGGGTCGGAATGCGCGGTCCGTCGCCGAAGAAGTCGATGGACTGCTGGTAGCCGGAGTCCCAATAGCCGCCGGCCTCGTCCCAGGTGATGAAGACAGCGGTTTCAGCCTTCAGCTCCGGATTGTTGTCCAGCGAGTTGAGCACGTTCAGGACATAGGCCTCGAACAGATCAACCTTCGAGCTCTGCGGATGACCGTCGAGCAGGCCGTCCGGCTTGCCGAACGACACCGCAGGCAGCGTGTTGTTCTGGATCGCCGTGATCAGATCGGCAGTGTCCTTCATGTGAGCCTGACGCACGGCCGGGTTGGCCATGATAGAGGTCGCATACTGGAACGGATTGCAGATCTGGCAGTAGGCAACACCGAGCGCGTGCGCCGGATCGGCGACCGCAGCGGCGCTGAGGTTGGGGTTCGACGGATTGGCAGCAACCGCGGCGTTAGAAAGCGCCACGGCGTCGTTGAACGCGCCGCCATAGAACGCCCAGGAGATGTTCTTCTCCATGAGCGCATCGCCGATCGTGCGAACCGACGACGGCGGCACGTTGTTGCCACCCGACAGCGCGCCGTTCGGCAGATAGCCCGGGTTGACGTTGTTGAGCATGTAGTAGTGGTTGGGCTTGCAGTTCGGCTCCGCCGCGTACGGCAGATTGTTGAGGTAGGTCACGATCGGCTTGACGCCGGGCTGGAAGACATCAGAGCAATTGCTCCAATTGCCATCGACGGTGTAGCGGTTGACCGAACCCGCGACCGGATTCGGATTGGCGATCAGGTTGGCCGGCGGCGTCACCGGATTGCCCTTGCCGTCGCTCCAGAAGGCCGCGTCACCGGTACCGAGCATGAAGTGGTTCGCGCCGGTGCCGCCGTGGAACGACTGGTGGAAGTTGTCGCTCAGGGTGAAGCGGTCGGCCAGCATCTTCAGGACCGGAGCCTGCCCCTGCTGGGCGTTGTAGTAGCCCATCGAGTTGGCCATGCTCTTGTTGGACGCCGAATAGGTCGCCATCACGAACGGGAACAAATCGTTCAGGCAGCCCGAATTGTTCTTCTTGGTGGCGTTGGCGGCGCTGCAGTCTTCCTGCTGCCAATCCTGATAGAAGCGATGCGTCGAGTCGCCGGTGTAGTCGTCGTCGCTGATCTGCTCACCCTGCAGCTGGAACGGTCCGTTCAGACCGCCGGCGCCGGGAATGCGGGTATCCAGCACATTGGTCGGCAGGCCGCTGAAGCCGGTGGTGAGGATATCGAGATCGGCCGGATCCATGTCCTTCTCGACGCTGGCTTCGGCGATCGTCTTGAACGGAGCGCCGGTGTCGCTCTGCGCGGTCGGCGTGCCGGCCGTGTTCGGCTGCGGCATCGGGTTGGTCGCGTTGTAGGGCGACTTCCCGATCGTCGGTGCGCCGATATAGTACAAGGGCTGGCCCGCGACCGAGGACTGCTGCGCCTGCGCAAAGTTCGGTCCCGGCGTTCCATCCTCGTTGACGATGCCCTTCGACAACAGGTTGGAGATGGTCTGTCCCTTGCCCTTCGGCTTGTAGATACCGAAGGTGTGATCGAGGCCGCGGTTCTCACCGATCAGGATGATGACGTGCTTGATCGGCGACGCGGTCTTCACGCCGTGATCGCCGTCACCATGATGGCCATGGTTCTCATGATTCGCACGATCGCCCTCTTCGTGCGCCTGGTGATTGTGATGCGGACGCTTGTCCCAATCACTGCGACCGCCCGGATAGTGAGCGGCATATGCGGCCGTTGCGACGAGCACCGTTGACGCGATGCAGAGCGCGGTGCTGGTTCGCCAGTGCTTTTTGTAATTCAAACTCATTGTCGACCTCAGGGTGTTTGCGGTTAGCAACACACACTGCTTAGTGCGACAATATGACGCATGGTTTTCGCTTACATGAAAGCGCGCAAGAAATTTCGAAACGTTCAAATATTTTCTGAGGAGACATCTGCCGCCGCGCAGTGCATCTCCACGATTCAACCATGCAACCAATGAACGAAAATTGATCACGCATCCGCGCCGCAGCGCGGATCGCAAAATCACTCCAATACAACGCAATCAGTGCGAAAGGTGCTTGGAGCGCATCACCTGGCGAAGCGCAGCATAATGTTGGTCATGCACGCCTTGATTGAATAGCGACCACGGCTCGGCGCTGGCCAACAGCGCAGGCACTGCAGCAGCCATCAGATTGCGATAATTCCTGAACTCGGTTGCGGCATCCGCGTTGCGTCCTGCCGCAACCGCCATCTCGATTCGCCGCAGCGTGAGCACGAGCTCCTTGAGGCCGTTGCGCGCAAGTACGCGCTGCTGCTCCCCGCCCGAGACGCTGGTGTTCTTGCGGTCGGGATACTGCTCGGTCAACTCGCGCAGTTCGCGGCCGATCGTATCGACCGCCAGCGCGACGATGTCCTTGTCACCGGACGGAATCGCAGTCGCGAGC
Source organism: Bradyrhizobium sp. BRP56 (assembly GCF_020194035.1). NCBI lineage: Bacteria > Pseudomonadati > Pseudomonadota > Alphaproteobacteria > Hyphomicrobiales > Nitrobacteraceae > Bradyrhizobium > Bradyrhizobium sp. BRP56. Next base: position 23,352 of record NZ_JADYVV010000048.1, on the reverse strand, counting down.
ACCATCGAGAAATCGTTGATCTCTTTCAACGTTGCACCGGCACCGTCGCGCTCATAGGGCTGAACGCCATCGCCGACCGCCGTGAGATAGGCGACGAGGTCGTCCTTGTCCTGCGCCGAGAGGTCGAGCTGAAAAGTCCGATCGAAATAGTCGACAACCTGGTTGTAATTGTCGAAGCGGCCGTCGTGAAAGTACGGCGCGTTGAAGTCGGCGTTGCGCAGCGTCGGCGTCTTGAACAGGCCGCCGGAACCTACGTCGTGCTGCTGGTGATCGACAAAGCCGGACGACGGAACGTGGCATCCCGCGCAGCTCAATGACGGATCGTGCGGGAACGGCTTTGCGAACAGGGCTTCGCCGCGGCGCTCCGCGGCGCTGATCTTGCCGGCCAGCCGTCCGACGGGACCAAGGCTCGGATTGGGCAGGAAGTCGATGTCGTGAATATACGCCACGATCGCATCGAGCGTTGCCGGCGACGGCTCGGGACCTGCGAACTCGTTGGTGATGACGTTGTGGACGAAGTCGCGCAGCGAGGCGAATCGGCCGTCTGCGCCGTAGGGCGCTAGATAACGGGCGCCGCGCAGGCTCGGGATCCGCACGGGATCGAACGCCAGATTGTTGGCCTTCGGATTGAACAGCGGACCGGTGGTGTCGAACGTGCCGGGCCGGCTCGACATCTTCGGCATGAAAAATTTGGCGTTGTTCGCGCCATTGACATGGCAGGTGCCGCAGCTCACGCCGGCCTGCCGCGCCACGTCACCGAGCAGCCCGGGCGAATTGAACGCGAGATCGCCGAGATTCACCAGATAGGACTTGGCCCCGATCCGCTCGGACTGGAACACCTCGCGCGGCTTGTCGAGCGCATCCTCGTTCAGCTCGGTCGCGACAGGCAGCACGGTCTTGTCACCGTCGACCGGAAACGCCACCGCACGCCCGAACAGTGCCAGGGCGATGACACCGGAGAGCAGCGCAGCCAGACGCAGGTGAAGCGATGTCATCGCGCCTGGGCCTCCAGGGTCGGCCGCTGCAGCCCGAGCTTTGCGGAGGCGCTCTGCAGCGCAACCACCAGTTCCTCGCTGGTCTGGCGCAGATCGGCAATGTTGACATGCGGCAGGTCGGGCGTGGCGACGATCGCTTCGAGCTGTTCGATCCGGTTGGTCACCATCTCGTCGAGCTTGCCGTCGACCGTGTTGAGCGCGGCCGAAAAGATCGTGTGGTAGGCGAAGTCGATGCCGGCGATGTTGTTGCGCATGTCGTCCAGCGAGGTGCCGCTGATGCGCGACTCGCCGCCATCCGCCTTGCTCTCTCCGACTTCGTAGGCGAGCCGTACCGTGCCATCCAGAAGGCCCTGCGGCGTCAGCTTGATATCCTTGAGCTTGCCGTGGAGATCGTTCAGATGCTCGACAAGGCCGGTCGCATCGGTGGCAACGTCGGTGCTGGCAGCTCCGAACAGTTTCGCCTCGATGGCGTGGAACCCGCTGTCCGCGTTGGGCCAGGCGTCGATCTGCGCGTCGAGCTCAGGCACGAACCCCGCGGTGAACACCTCCGAGCGCTCCCAGCCGGCGCGCGCCGACAGCCAGGCCTTCTTCGCTCCAGGCAAATCCGCCGCCGCGGCGCGCTCGCGAAGCGCACGCGCGCCTGTCAGCGCACTGGCGACGCCCTCGATCAAATATGGCCGGTAGCGCTCGGCCCCCTCCTCAAGAGCGCCGGCATTCGCGGCGCGCACGCCTGCGAACGCTGCCAGCAAAGCAAGGCACGCCGCCACTTGCATCTTGTGCATAGTCAACCCACTCGTCTGCCACGAAGGGCTCGCGGCATGTAGCGGGGTGAACTATTGTCGGTATCCTATGCGGATTTGTGACAGCGCAGACTTTTTGTCGCATCTTTTCTGCTTCGCGATCGTCGACAACGATCACAATCTCGCAAACTCGTTCGCGCTGCTGCAGACGGATTGAAATTGGACTGTTCAACGCGCGTGAGTTGTTGCAACACAACGTTCGCACCCGTCACACTTGTCCGTCGTCATGCAGATTGATCGCGAAGCTCTCTATTTTATCGAATCTTACGGCGCGCTTTGCATGCTCTGCTGCGCGGTCGCGCTGATCGATCTTCGCCACGGCATCATCCCGAATTGGCTGAACCTTGCGATCGCGGCGCTCGGTCTCGCCAACGTCGTCGTCACCGAAGGCACGATGGCCGCCTTCACCGCCATGGCGATCGCGGTCATGATCGGCATCGTGTTCCTTCTACTGCAGCGTCTTTACTTCGCCTTGCGGCAAGTCGACGGATTGGGACTTGGCGACGTCAAGTTTCTTGCCGCCGCAGCGATCTGGGTCGGCGCGACAGGCATTCCGACCTTGCTGCTGATCGCGGCACTCGCGGCGCTCGGTGTTGCCGGCGGCCTGCAACTCGCAGGTCACGAGATGAAGCGCCAGACCTCGATCCCGTTCGGCCCGTTTCTGGCGCTCGGGCTTCTCGTGACGCCGGCCCTTCAGAGCTGGGTCGCGTTGAACTAGCATCTCGGTCCGACGCGCAATCACATCTGGCGCCGCGCGGCCAAGGGCTTCCTTTCCGTGCTGACCGGAACCAGGCGGACATCGCCGCTCTCGTCGCCGCCGGGCTGGGGCAATGTGAGCACGGCCCCCTGATCGTCCTTCTGCATCGTGACTTCGCGGCCGTTGATGGACCGCAGCTTCCATCCCTGGAAGTCGTCGCCGATCTTCAGCCGCAGCGCCGTCTTGGTCGACTGATCGAGAAAGATCCCGAAGCTTTCGTCATCTCCCGCGATGGTGCCGACCAGCGACAGCGGCGGTGGCTCGATCGCGACCTTGCGCGGCGGCGGCGGCGCCGGCTTGCTGACCTCCGGTTCCGCAACGACGGCAGGCGGCGGTCGCCGCGACGGCGAGAACACCGGGCGGTCGCGCGTGTTGGACAGCGTCTTGAGCGGGATGCCCCACAACGGATTTGCGCTGAGCGGCCGGGGCGTCGGTGCCGGCGACGGGGCCACCCGGACCGATGTCACCGGTTCGGACGGCGGCGGTGAACTCAGCACCGGTCCACCGAGGCGTGTATCGTCGAGCATCCCGGCGTCCAATGCATCGCCGGACGAGGCAGGCACCGCAGCCGGCGCCGAATAGGCCGACAGCGCCAACAGCACGATGGTCGCAGCGAAGCGTCGCATCATTTGGCTCCTCGCCATTGTCCGGAGACGCTGAGCAGCACGCGCAGCTTGCCGGGATCGGCGCCCTTGGCGGCCTCGTCGGCGACGGGTTGCACGACCAGTTGGTCGATGAACAGGAACGGCATGCCGGCTTCCAGATCGTAGAGCACCTGCTGCAATTGCGCCTGCTCGATCTCGCTGCTCGCGACCATGCTGATGAAGCCGGCCTTGGCCGGCGCGTTGGGAACATCGAGCTGCGTCGACAGCACGTTGCCGCCGGCCTTGATCACCGCACCCGACACCCGTTGCAGCAAGGTGGCGCCGGCCACCGTGACGGTCGCCCCCTCGAGATAGGCCGAGCCGGTCGGCATCGCCGGCTGACCGGGCGCGGTATTCGCCCTGGATCGCCCCTCCAGTTGCTCGAGCATTCCGGCCGCTGCCGCGACATCGCTGCGCAGGCCGATGATGTCCGAGAGCGAGGAGATAACGACAAAGAGCAGCAGCACGAACAGGCCGAGATAGCTCGCGGTCGCGACCATTGGCGAGGTGCTGACAGCGGTCAGCGATCGGGATGCTGCGCTCATGAGCCGGACCCAAAATAAGCAGTGATGTTGGCCTCGACGTGGAACCGCTCGGCCGATTCATTTGCCGCGCGCGTCGTCGGCGCGAAGAACGTCGCGCGGGTGAATTGCGGCGACTGCTCCAGCAGCCGGATCAGGGATGGCGCATCCTGGGTCAGTCCCACCACCTGCACCTTGTTGCCCTCGATACGAAGCTCCGTCACATAGGTCGTGTCGGGCAGCACGCGCGAGACCGCTTCCAGGACCATGACGCTCGACGGCGTCGTCTGCTTGCGCTTGGCCAGCAGGCCGAGCCCGGACGAGTCGCCATTGGCATCGAGACGCAGCGCGGCGCGGCGCTGCGCGATCCGGTGTTGCAGGTCGTCCTGCTCGGATTGCAGCCACCCGCCGAGATAGATGTTCAGCAGCAGCGAGACTGCAGCCGCGGCCGCCGTCGAGACCAGGCTGACGCGCAACAGGCGCGGAACCGAAGGCCCGGCAAGGCCGCGCAGCGACCTGTCGAGCAGCGTCACCTGCTGCGCGGCGCCATCGCCGCCAACCGCCGGCGCGAAGACCGCAACGGAGGCAGCGCCGAGCATCCTCGCCATCCGGATCAACGGATCGACCTTCGTCGCCGCGGTCGCGCCGAACGCGACTTCAATGCGGTCATTGGCGATCGGCTGCGGCGAACTCCAGCCAAACACGGCATCCGCGGCGCTCCATGGTGTCAGCCGGTCGACCTGTGCGCGGATCATGCCGTCGAGGAAGTCGCTTGCCTGGCTCGGGAAATCGAGCACGCGGCTGACGATTTGATCCGATCGCAAACGCACCTCGATGCGGCTGCCGTCGAACGCGGTCTTCCACTCCGCCGGCAGCGGAGGCTGCGGCGCATCGTGATCGAGCCGGAACGAAGCCGGCATCGAAGGCGAGCCGTCCTTCGAGACCGCGAGGCGGGCGGTGAACGTGCCGTCGCCATTCTCGTCGAGCTCGATGCTGCGCCGGCGCATGAACCTGCCGGCGACGCCGTCGACGGCGGTCGCGACCGCGCCGATCCATTGCTCGAACCATTGCCGTGCCTCGGCAAGCATTGCCATCATCCTCTCTTGCGCAGCAGAACCGGGTTTCGCGGCTCGACGTCGTTTTGCCAGGACAACACCCGATAGGGCTCGACCTTGTCGCCGAGCGCGATCACCGCCTCGGACGTGGTACGGTGACCGTTGCGGAAGCGGATCGAGATTGCGATCCGGTAGCACGGGCTCTGCGCCGTCGATGCCGCGCTTTGCTGGCTTGGGGCCTGCGTTCCGGCAGCGATTCCGTTCGGCGAAGCCGGACGCGCCCCGAAGCCGTCCTGGTCCTTCCCCGACGCCTTATCGACGGCGAGAGCGACTTCCGGCGCGGCGATGGTCGGATCAACATCCGGACCGCCGTTGAACACCGTCACGAAAGGCAACACGCGATCGACAAACGCTTCGGGGATGCCGGCGACCAGCGCCAGCTCGTTGACATGGGTGAACAGCCCCTGCCGCGGCGAATAGCCAAGCGCGTTGTAGCGCGCCGCCTCCACATTCTCGCTGCCTGGCGCGGGCCGGGTTCGCCAACCGACGATCCGGTCGGCGTATTCGCTGGCGGCGTCCTTCCTGGCGCCGAGCACGACGAACAGGCCGATCAGCATCTCCTTCGACGCGTAGTTCAGATCAAGGCGGCCGGCCTCCGACGTGAAGCTGACACTGACGCTGGCATCGTCCAGCCCGAACTGAAACGCCCCGTACTGTGGCCTCGTCTTCTCGTCCGTCAGCGTCAGCTGATAGGCGGTGAGCTCAAGCCCGGCCGACACCAGCGCCTCGGTCTGCAACGACAGGTCGCTGGCCGCCAGCGCGCGCGCCGACGCGGCCAGATAGGCCGAGAAGATGATCGCCAGCGACGACAGCGCCAGCAGGATCCAGAGCACCGCAACGATGACGAAACCGCGATTGGCCGGCGATCGGCCGATCTTGCCGGACGCGCCCATCACGTCTTCCCCTGGTCAGTGGCACTGCCGGAACTCTGCTTGTCGCCGCAATTGCCGTCCGGCTTGGTGCAGTCGCTCGGAATCTGGACATGGACCGGCGCGATGGTCGAAACCGACAGGACGCGCTGGCTCGCCGCGTCGCGCACGGTCAGCCGGATCATCGCCGGCAGTCTGTCGGCGTCCTTCCACGCGCTCTTCCAGGCCCGGTCAGCACCGGCATAGGCGAACGACAGCCGATAGGGCGCGCGCAGCAGCACCACCGGACTGCCGAGATGGACCTGCTCCGACAGCGACACCCCGTCGGCAAGCGGCGTGAACCGCGTCTGCGTGCGAACCGTGACGAACTCGCCGCGATCGCGCTTCTCGCCAAGGCGCACCACGTCGAGCCCCGGCCCGGCATTCGGTCCCACCGACGTGCGCACGAACGTCACGGACAACTCCGATCCGTCGAACAGCGGCTTGTGGCTGTCGCGGTTGGCGGCAACGAACTCCGCGGCGGCAAGATCGGCGCCGATCCGCTCCAGCGCGATCCCGATCAATTCGCTGCGCTGGATCCGGTCGAGGCCCCTGTTCCAGCTCGGCAGCCATTGCGCCGTGATGCTGGCGAGCGCCGACAGCAACAGCCCCATCAGCGCCAGCGCGACGATGGTCTCGGTCAGCGTGAAGCCGCGCTCGCCCGTTCGCTGGTCTGCCCATGCCCGGGTCATTCCGATGCCCTCGGCATCAGGCGCACCGTACGAATGTCGGACAGCGCTCCGCCCGGAGATTTGACGCGAATCCGTACCAACTCCGGAGCCCAGGGCACGTTGCCCTCGGGCACCTTCCAGTCGCCGCCGAGCGGACTGACATCGATTGTCCAGCGATAGCCTTCCGCCTGCCCCGTCGAGGTGCCCGACTGCAATTCCGCGCGGGGCGGGATGCCGACCGTCATCAAGGTGCGCACCGCCTGCATCAGCGCCACGTGCTGCTCGAGCGCCCGCACGCCGCGCGTCTTGACGCCCATGACGGCGCCGATCGCAACGATCGAGACAGCCACCAGCGCCAGCGCCACCAGCACCTCGATGATGGTGAACCCCGCATCAGCGCGGTCAGTTGGTGGCGACGTCACGAGCAACGATTTCAACCCTTCCGGTAAGCCAGTTGACGCGAACCTCATATCCCGCATCGAGCCGCGTCAGCGCGATGGAGCCGCCGCAGGAACCGCCATTGGCGAAGAAGCGGATCGTCGACAGTGCGGCGCGGCGCTGACAGCTCTGCGGCAGCACGGCATCGAACCGCACGTCTTCGGGGATCCGCACCGTCATGCGCGACGCGCCGGAGTGGATCACCCGGCTCGGCGCATCGACCAGCGTCGCAACACTGGTGCTGCGCTCGATGGCGGCATTCCGATCGGCCTTCAGCAGCGTCGCGGTCTGCAATGCATAGGCCTGCAGGCGCGATCGCGAGGTCTGGTGCGGAATGAACGGAAGCAGCACGGCCGCCAGCAGCGCGATGATGGCGAGCACGCACACCATCTCGAGCAGGGTGAAACCGCGCTGCGTCGCGTCATTCATGCTTGCCATGCATCCTTATTGATCGTTGTTGGCAGCGGTGGTCTTCTCGAGCGAGATATCGGCCGAGGTGCCGCTGCCGCCCTCCTGACCGTCGGAGCCGTAGGAGACGATGTCATAGGGTCCGTGCTCGCCGGGCGAGCGATAGAGATAAGGATGGTTCCAGGGATCGTTCGGCACGTTGCCGCCCTTCAGATACGGGCCGTTCCAGGCCGCGACGCCCGGCGTGCGCCGCACCAGCGCGGCCAGTCCCTCTGCCGTCGACGGGAAGCGCCCGGCGTCGAGATAGAACAGGTCGAGCGCGCTGGAGAAGCTCTGCAACTGAATGCGCGCGGTCTTGACCTTGGATTCGCTGAGATAGTTGAGCACGCGCGGGCCGATCAGCCCCATGATCAGGCCGATGATCGCGATCACCACCAGCATCTCGACCAGCGTGAAGCCCTCCTGCCCCGAACGCCTCTGGCTTTGCGACGGCGCGCGGGCGCGTTCCACTCGCGTGGCGAATGCCTTTATGATGATGTTGCGCGATATCATGGCCGATGACCCCTGCTCTAACCGACTAGCTGCGTGACCGAGAGCAGCGCCGTCATGACCGACACGATCAGCCCGCCGACCACGGTGCTGATCGTGATGATCGCCAGCGGACCGACAATGCCGACGACGCGGTCCAGGCTGCGCTGCAATTTTGCTTCGTAGAATTCCGCGACCCGCCCGGCCAGCACCGGCAGCTGCCCGGTCTCTTCACCGAGCCGCAGCATGCGGACCGCCATCGGCGGCAGGCTGTCCGCCACGGCGAGTGCTTCCGACAATTTGCCGCCATGGCGGACGCGGTCGGCGGCGGCGGTCCAGTTCGCCTCGCTTCCGGTCACTGACATGATGTCGACCAGGATGCGCAGCGCGGCGGTGAGGTTGACGCCGCTGCCGAGCAGGACGCCGAGATTGCGGCAGAACAGGCTGGCCCGATAGAACTGGAAAGCGCTGCTGATGCCCGGCACCCGCGAGATGGCGTTGACCAGCGCGGCACGGACGCGCGCCTGCCGCAGCAGCCACCATGCGAGCGCAATCGTCGCCGCGCTGATCAGGCTTGCCGCGGCGGCATTGGCGCGCAGGAAATCCGATACCGCAATGAAGCTGGCGAGCGCCGTGTCCGACTTGCCGCCGAAATCGCCGAGCACGGTCGAGAATTGCGGCAACACGAACAGCAGGAAGAACAGCATCACACCGGACGCCGCGACCAGCACGAAGGCCGGATATTGCATGGCGTCGGTCAGCTTTCGCCGCATCTGCTCGGAACGCGCGCGCTCGGTGCCCAGCATCTCCAGCACGGAATCGAGCGTGCCGGAGATTTCTCCCACCCGGACCAGGGCGATGTACATCGGCTGGAACAGGGTTGGATGATCGGCGACCGCGTCGGCAAAGCTCTCGCCGGTGAGCAGGGCGGCGCGAATTTTCGCCACCACCGGACGCATCCGGCCCACGTCCGCGTCGCCCGACAGCAGCTCCAAGGCATCGTCGAGACGCGCACCGGCCTTGAGCAGCAGTGCGAGATCACGCGTGAACGTAGTGACCTCGGCCGCGCTCGGCCCGCCGAACAGGCTGCGGCCACCGGTGGCGCCGGACGCGCGCTTGTCCTCGGTGGTTTCGATCGGCAGCAGCTTGAGATATTCGATCCGCCGCGCCACCTCGGCCGCCGTCGGGGCGGAGATCGTGCCGTTCACGATCTCGCCGGCCTGGGTCAGAGCGCGATAGCGATAATTCGGCACGGCGTCACCGCACCGTTGCGACGCGGAGGATCTCGGCGGGCGAGGTCAATCCGGCGCGGCATTTCGCGACCCCATCGTCGAGCATCGTGGTCATGCCCGAGCGGATCGCCATCGTATCGATCTTCAGCCCGTCGGTTCGCTCCCCGATCAGTTCGCGCAGTTCATTGGACAGTTCGAGCAGTTCGAACACGCCGAGGCGGCCGCGATAGCCGGTCCCGCCGCAGCGCTCGCAGCCGCATGGCTCCTGAATGATCTCGTCGGCCTTGAAGCCGAGCGCGGCGAGCCGGGGGTCCTCGGCGAAATCGGCTGTTGCAAGCGGCCGCGCCGTCTTGCAGCGCTCGCAGAGTTGCCGGACCAGACGCTGCGCGATCACGCCGCGCAGCACCGAACGCAACAGATAGCCTTCGACCCCGAGGTCGAGCAGACGCGGCACCGCGGCAGCCGCGGTCTCGGTGTGCAAGGTCGTGAGCACCAGATGCCCGGTCAGCGCCGCATGAACCGCGACATGCGCGGTCTCGGAATCTCTGACTTCGCCGACCATGATCACATCCGGGTCCTGGCGAACGAACGACCGCAGCGCGGTGGCGAAGGTCAGGCCGATCGCGGGCTTGATCTGGGACTGGTTGACGCCGGGAAGCTCGTATTCGACCGGATCCTCGATGGTCAGGATCTTGCGGCTCGGCTCATTGAGGATCGACAGGATCGTCGCCAGCGTCGTGGTCTTGCCGCTGCCGGTCGGTCCCGTGATCACGACCATGCCGTGCGGCAGCTTCAAGAGCCGCCGCAGCTTGGCTTCGTCAGGCTCGGAGAATCCGAGCTTTTCCACCACCAGCAGGCCGCGATCCTTGGGCAGGATGCGGATGACACAGGATTCGCCGTGCTGCGTCGGCATGATCGCGACGCGGATATCGATGTCGGTGCGACCGGCCCGCAGCCGTGCCGCGCCATCCTGCGGCAGGCGGCGCTCGGCGATATTGAGGTTGGCGATGATCTTGATGCGCGAGACCACCGCCTGGGGCAGCACGCCCGACAGCGCGGCGACCGGCCGGAGCAGGCCGTCGATCCGTAAGCGCACCATCAGGCCGGCGGAAAACGGCTCGATATGGATGTCGCTGGCGCGGAGCTCGACCGCCTTCTCGATGAGATCGTTGACCGCGCGCACCACCGGCGCGCCGCTGGCGAGATCGCGCAGGCTCTCGATGTCGTCTTCGCGGGGCAGCGCCGCCGCGCTATCGGCGGCCTCGGCCTCCTCGGCGCTGGACGAGTTGTTCAGCGCGATGGCGACGTCTTCAGACGAAGCCACTTTCACATCGATATCGGCGCCAAGCACGATCTGTGCCGCCCGCAGCGTCGCCTGGTCGGTCGGATCGACGACCGCGAGGACCGTGGTCCCGTCGGCCGCCCGGCACGGATAGACCATGGTCTCGCGCAGGAAACGCGGCGAGAACGCGCCGGCCAGCGGCTCGGCCGAGGTCATGTCCTGAAGCGTCAGCCGGCCGAGCGCAAAGAAGCGCGCGGCTTCGTCGGCGAAGTCGGTCGGCGAGAGGCTGGTGACCTCCCACAGCTTCAACTGCCTGACGTCGGCGCCCTGCCCGGTCCGCTCAGCCGGTCCATCGCTCGGCGCCAGGTGATTGTTCTGACGCAGATAATCCACGAACCGAACGGACAGGTCGTTGGCCATTCTCGATATCCCGCCACACTATCCCGGATCAGTTCGTGCCAAGTGCCGCTGCGTGCCGTCGCGCTCGGCTCCCGGCAATTGTGCGGTTATCGATCCGAAGTGTGACAGCTGTGCGAAGTCACATCATTCGTCCCGCTCAAGAAACTTTGAGGGTGGCATCGCGGACACAAGCAGCGCGCCGGCAGCACGATTTCGGTGCGATGCGATGGGCAGGTCGCGAACGACAATCATGTAACCAATTTATTTCTGTCATGTTCGATCGCTAAGAGTCCCTCCGGGGTAGGACCGATCGTCGCAAGCAATCGAAATTTCAGTTAGTCAAAGCGAAGGGCCTTCATGCAACGCGTAGGCACAGTGGGCCGCTGCCCGACGATCCGTGGCGGCCTCGCAGCCATTTTTGCCTTGACGTCACTGGGGCTGTTGGCGTCCTGCAATTCCGCGACGGTCGGCGAGAGCGTGGACGCATCCCAACTCGACGTCACCGACAAGGTGCGCTCGCTGGACCTGGCGCAGCGCCAGCCGCAGCCGGTGAACGCACTGGCGGCGACGGGCGGCAGCCAGAGCGGCAGCGTCCGCGCGGCGATGTATGACGGAAGCGAAGTGACGGCGGTTGCCGATGCGCGGCCGCAACCGGCGTCGAACGGCAATGGCTTCGATCTGAATTTCGAGAGCACGCCGGTGGCGACCGTCGCCAAGGTGGTGCTCGGCGACATCCTGCATGTCGGCTACACCATCGATCCGCGGGTGCAAGGCACGGTCAGCCTGGTCTCGGTCCGCCCGGTGCCGAAGTCCGACATGGTGTTCGTGCTTGAAAACGCACTCCGCCTGAGCGGCGTCGTGCTGCTCACGGATACGGCAGGCTATCGCCTGACGCCGCTCGGCGACGCCGTCGGCGGCGGCCGCGTCGATGCCGCAGCGGCCAATCCCGAACCCGGATTCGGCATCTCGGTGGTCCCCCTGCAATATGTGTCGGCGCAGACCCTCATGAAGCTGACCGACAGCTTCGCCACCCGGGCCGGCGCGGTCCGCGCCGATACGACGCGCAACCTGCTGCTGATCCAGGGCACCGGCGCCGAGCGCCGCACCGCGGTCGATACCGTGCTCAGTTTCGACGTCGACTGGATGCGCGGCCAATCCGTCGGCATCTTCCCGATCTCGAGCGGCTCGCCCGCGCCTGTCATTGCCGAGTTGGAGAAGATCGTTGATTCCGGCGAGAACGGCCTCAGCCAGAATGTCATCAAGTTCATGCCGATCGCGCGCCTGAACGCGATTTTGGTGGTGACCAAGAAGCCCGACATGCTGCACACGGCCGCGACCTGGATCAAGCGCCTCGACCGCAACGACACGGCGCGCACCTCGGTCCATGTCTACCGCGTCAAATACGGCGATGCGCGCCAGATCGCGCGGGTCCTGACCGACATGTTCCTTGGCGGATCGTCCGGCAACCTGCTCGACAGTGCCGACAGCCAGCTTGCGCCCGGCTCCGGCACCTCGTCGACCTCAAGCGTCGCCGATCGTCTGTCGCTCAACAACAACAACGGCGCGAATTCAGGCATGAGCGGCTTCGCATCCCGCGGCACGTCGGGGACAGGCGCAACAGGCCAGGGCCTGGGCCAGGGATTCGGCGCCGGCGGGCAAGCGAACAATCCCAACAATCCGGGCCAAGGCAACAATGCCGCGCTGGATGCCGGACGCGGTGCCGGCGGCGGCAACGGGCAGCCCGTCATGCAGGACGTCCGGATCACGCCCGATGTCGTGAACAACAATCTCCTGATCTATGCCGACCAGGCCAACTACCGCATCATCGAGTCGACCCTGCTGCAGATCGATGAGCCGCAGCTCCAGGTCGCGATCGACGCGACGATCGCCGAGGTCACGCTCAACAACACCTTGTCCTATGGCGTACAGACCTATCTCACCAGCCAGAACCTCGGCCTGAAGCCGAACACCGGCTCGATCCTCGGCACCCAGGCCACTTCCGCGCCCGCGACCACCACCGACGCGACCACCGGCGCGGTCTCGGTCGCGGGATCGCTCACCAATGCCTTCATCAACCAGAGCTTCCCGGGCTTCAACTTCCTGATCGGAAATGCAACGCAGCCGAGCCTGATCCTGGATGCGCTGCACGCCGTCACCAGCGTCAAGGTGCTCTCCAATCCCTCGCTGGTCGTGATCAACAACCAGGTCGCGACCCTGCAGGTCGGCGACGTCGTCCCGGTCTCGACCGGCAGCGCGACGGTGCTGACCACGAGCAACACGGTGGTCAACACCATCGACTATCGCAACACCGGCATCATCCTGAAGGTCTCGCCACGCGTCAGCGTGAACGGCACCGTGCGGCTCGACGTCGAACAGGAGATCAGCAATGTTCCCCAAAGCAGTGGCAGCACGGTCAACCTGACGCCGACGGTTTCGGAACGACGGGTCAAGAGCCAGATCTCGGTGGCCAACGGTCAGACCGTGCTGCTGGCCGGCCTGATCAGCGAACAGCAGAGCGGCGCCCGCAATGCGCTTCCGGTGCTCGACCAGATTCCGGGCCTCGGTGACGCCTTCGGACATCAGAGCAACGGCACCCAGCGTACCGAGCTGATCATCTTCATCCGCCCGCAGATCATCCGCAACGGCTCCGACGCCCAGACCGTGGCCGAGGAGCTTCGATCGAAATTGCGCGGCAGCATCGCCACGACATCGACCAATGCACCAATCACCACCAGCTATCACTGAGCCGGACAGCAGGATGCGCCGCGTTCTCGCACAACGGACAGGCCTCTCGGCCTCGCTTGCGATCATGCTTTGGGCGATGACCGCCTGTGTCGCAAGCGCCGACAGCGTCGCGCGCGGATCAGCCGCCTTCCATCGCGGCGACTATGTCCGGGCGGCCCGGGAGCTCGCGCCGGCCGCCGAGCGCGGCAATCCGCGCGCCCTCGGCATGCTCGGCTTCTTGTATGAGCACGGCTTCGGCGTGCCGCAGGCCTACGCAGCCGCCGCCGACTGCTACTATCGCGGCGCCGTGCAGGGCGACCCGTTCGCGCAGGCCCAGCTCGGCCTGATGTACGACAAGGGTCACGGCGTTCCGACGGATTTCGTGCTGGCGTACAAATGGCTCAATCTGGCCGCGGCCCGCTCGAACGGGCGGCAGCGCGATGCCTATCTCCGGTTCCGCGATGCGGTCGCATCCAAGCTCTCGACCTATGAGATCATTGCCGGTCAGCGGTTTGCACTGGAATGGGCCCCCGATCGGCCGGCGCCGGACGTGCACCTGACCGTCAAGTAGTCGCGGCTTACGTGGACGTGCGCACGAGGCTCGCCGACACGCGCCTGCCTCGTACCTTCCGCCGCCGCAACCGGCGCCAGCCGATCACGATTCCGCTGATCGAGATAATCGTGCCAGCCGCCGATAGCAGCCACACCACGACGTCGCGCGCCGGCGAGATGCGCAGCAGCAGCGGGACATCGAGGCTGTGCAGCGCGTTGAACAGCCAGCGGTAGGACCGGCGGCTGTCGTCGCTGCGATCGAGGATCTCGCCGGTGACGGGGGAGATGTGCAGCCAGGTGTGGGCGGGATCGTCGAAGCCGATCCGCAATACCGGAAGCTCGCGCGCCTGGTGCAGCGTGTACCAATAGGCATCAGGTTGATCCAGCTGTCGCGCCGATATCATCGTTGCTCCCGGCATGGCGCGCCGGGCCGCCGCGATGATCTTGTCACGCGAGATCGCTACAGGCGCGCCGGTCGCGGGATCGGCGAGGCTGCGCCGGCCACTACCATCGTCGAGCAACATCAACCGGTGTCCGCCGATCCAGACGAAGCGGGCCTCCACCGCCGGCATCGATGGCGACGACTGGAAGCCAGCGACGATGTCGGGCGTCTCATGGCCGCTGTAGCCGATTGTAATCTCGCGGGTGATGCCGCGTGCCGAGAACGCGCCGCCGGGATTGAGCGACAGCCAGCCGCTGAACATCCAGGTCAAGACGCAGATGCCGCCGATCAGGCCGGCGATGTGATGCCAGGCCATCCAGCCGCGATAGGGCGAGACGGCGCCATCAGCGTAGCGGCGCATCAGCCGCAGGCGGAGGACGCCGATCCAGAAGCCGGTGATCGCGACGACAAGACAGACACCCGAGATCCACAGCACCACATCCCGCCACAGCGGGCCGTCCTTGCGCAACACGGTCGGATAGATCCAGTGCGGGATCGAGCCGAGCCAATTCCAGATCCGCTCGCAACGTGTGGTGTCGAGCGCGATCTCGCCGGTGCGCGAGGAGAGGTAGAGTTCGGTGCCATCGGCGTCGCCGAGACCGATCAGATAGAGCGGCCGCAACGGATCGAAGCGCGCGGTCACCGACCATTGGTCGCGCGTGATCGTTTCGATCAAGCGGGGCTGCAAGGCATGCGGATGATGAGCGGCAATGGCCAGCGCCTGGTCCGGCGTGATCCGGTCAATCACGCTGCCGTCGGTCGCCGAAATGGTGATCGTCCCTCCCTTCCAGCCGGTCACCCGATAGACGGGCGTGTCATCCATCATCGCGAGCCGCAGATCACGCGGATAGCGCTCCACGCCCGCGATCGCCATCGCGCGATCCGGTGCGATCTGCACCTTGCCCCACGAAATGACAGGGAGCGCGGCGAGGCGCTCGCTGTCGGTGAGGCGCGGAAAGGCCACGTACATCACGACGAGGCCGGAGATGAACCACATCGCGAACAAAAGACACGTCGCAATGCCGATCCAGCGATGGACGATATAGAGCCACCGCCGCCCGCGCCGGATCAGAGCGTTGCGCATGGTCAGAACTTCACGTTGACGGACAATTCGGCGGTACGCGGCATGCCGAGCAGCCACTGCCCGGTGCCGTTCGAGGTCACCGCGTAAGCCTTGTCGAACAGATTGTAGAGGCGGAACGCGACCGTGGTACGGTCATCCGGCTTCCACCTGACGCCGCCATTGACCACGTTGTAGCCCGGCCGCAGCTGGGTATTGGCAAGATCGGAGTACATCGCACCGACGATCTGCACGCCGCCATAGACCGACCAGTTGGGCGCGAAATCCCAGGTCAGCCAGACATTCGAGACCTGCTGCGGCACGTTGACCGGGACATTGCCGTTGAAGCTGACGATCTTGCCGCCGACCACCTGGCTGTTGTTGTCGTATCTGGCGCGCAGCAGTGCAAGATTGGCGTCGACGCGCCAGCCGTCGCTCAGCGCGAGCCCGATCGATCCTTCGATCCCGCGCGATGATTGCTGGCCGATCTGCAATGCCAGGCCGCCGGTGGGATTGCCGGGATCGGGAATCGTGAGCCCGGTCTTGACGATCTCGTAGGCAGCCAGCGTCCACTCGCCGCGGCCGCCCCAGAACGATTGCTTGACCCCGATCTCGGTCTGCTTGCCGGTCGCAAGCTGGAACGTTTTCTGCGTGGTCGACAGTGAGATCAAATTGCTGACCGGATCGACGCCGACCGCGTACTGGCCATAGAATGCGAGGTTCTTGATCGGCTCGTAAACGAGGCCCGCACGCCAGCTGGTGCCCGATAGCGCCGTCTCGAAACTGTTCGCCGGTGTCTTGTAGTCGGTGCGGTCCACCTCGGGACGGTCATACCTGACACCGGTCACCAGCGACAACTGATCGGTCAGCAAGAGACGATCCTCGGCGAACAGCGCGTATTGATTGACCACCGCGTTGAAGCCCGGCATGGTCGCCGTCGTCGTCGCAAAGAACGATCCCGGATCGAACACATAAGGATTGACCGACGACGCGCCGCGATAGGGCGAGTTGTTGGTGTGGGTGAAGTCGATCCGGTTGACGTCGAATCCAGCGACGACCTGGTTCGCAAGGCCGAACACGTGACCGCTGAAGGTCGCATCCATCCGATTGCCGAGTTGCTTCTGGTCGTGGAAGATCTCGATATAGCTCGAGCGATCGATCAGCTGGGTCTTCGGATTCCAGGTGTAGTTTTCGATGTCGCGCCAGTGCCGCTCGCTGGTCAGATAATACAGCGTGTTGTTGACCTTGATGCCGTCGGCGACGTCCCACTCGGTCTTGAACTGGGTCCAGCTGTCCTGGTAGCGGATCGTGCTGTCCAATGCGTTGTAGTTCTTGAAGCGCAGCGCGTCCTGGATCGAGCCGTTGATCAGCGGCGTGCCGAAATAGCGCGACGGGCTGCGGTCGCCGTAGTCCTCCGACAGCGTGAAGGCCAGATTGTCCGACGCCTGCACCCGCACGGCAGCGGAGACCACCGCGTTCGAGGTCTTGTCGCGATCGACCCAGCCGTCCGACATGTTGCCGGTGGCGTTGATGCGGTACGACACATTGGGATTGATCGGACCGGTGCTGTCCACCGAGAGCCGCCGGGTCATGTTGCTGTCGAGCGAAACCTCGGCCTCGTTATAGGGCGTGCTCTGCGGTTTCTTCGGGATCACGTTGATGACGCCGCCGATCGCGCCTTCGCCGTACAGCACCGAGGCCGGGCCGCGCAGCACTTCGATGCGCTGCGTCGACCAGGTGTCGTAGGGGAACGTCAGCGTGCCGGAGCCGATATAGAAGCGCGTGCCGTCATACAGCGTCATCACCGAGTTGCTGCCGGCAAAGCCTCGGGTGCTGAACGACAGGCCGCCATTGCCGGGTGCCGGCGTTGCGATGAAGCCAGCCGCGTCCTGGGTGACGGCATCGAGCACATTATGCTGGCCGCGTTCGGCGATGGTCTGCGCCGTGATGATCTCGACGCTGGCCGGCGTCTGCAGCGGCGTCAGATTGAGACGACTACCGGTGCCGCCCTGCGTGGCGGCATTGAGTGTCGGCGATGCCGCCCCCGATACGCCTGACGCCGCGGCGCGCGGCGTGTTGCCGGCCGTCGCGGGCCTCGGCCGTGGCCGCGCCGCAGCGGCCATGTCACGGCTGCGCGCCGCGGGCTTCGGCTTTGCCGCAGCGGAAGGCGCGACCTCGATCGGATCGAGCCTGGTTGGTGGCGGTGTTTGTGCCGAGGCTTCGGCCGGCAATAGCAATGATGACAGGGAGCAGAGAAGACCGAGGCGCCATTTGCGCCCAACGGGAGAGGACGGAGACATGAAAAGGACTCGCGGTAACGTGGCACGTCACCGCGAACGCGGACTGGCGCATTGCCCAAAAGGCAGTGCTCCGATCCCACCAGGACGCCCCCGCCCGATGTGCTCGCGTGTGACCACGACTGACGGCAGGTCTCCTGGCTCACGGGTCATCGCCTGTCGACGCCTTCCCGGGCCGATGGCCCAGTGGCAAATTGACGAAAGGCTCGCCGTTTACAGTTGCGGGGACAGCTGCGGCATTGGGGTTACCCTCGCACCGCATTCCCTTTTGATCCCCGAAGGGAACCGTCGGCAAAAACGATAGGTGGTGCCGGCAAGGCTGTCAATTCGATGCGATTGTCGCACACATGCTTTGCGGGTGATGCTGCGGCGATGACACAGGCATCTGCGGATGACGTGGAGCTCCCTCTAATCCCGTCATCCTGAGGAGCCGCGCAGCGGCGTCTCGAAGGATCGACGGCCACCAGCCGGGCCGTGCATCCTTCGAGGCTCGCCCAGCGGCGCAATTGCGCCGCAAGGCTCGCACCTCAGGATGACGGGAAACGTAGGTTCGCGTCACTGAGCCTCGACGCATCCTGCCATGATCGCATCAATCTCCGCGCGCGACAGCGCACCCATCTCGGCGATGAACACGATGCGCGTGCGCGGCACGCCGGGCGACGGCACGCCGCCCGCAGCCAGGGTCGCGCGGCCGCCGGCGAGTTGAAACACCGTCAGCCGCCCGGGCTGCTCCACCGTCTCGAACAATCCCTTCGCCCGCGCCAGCTTCGGCGCCAGTTTGCCGATCGCCTGTTGCAGCCGCGGCAGCACGACGGGCCGCTCCGAGGTCCAGCTCAGCGTCTCGAAGCGATCGGACGACGGCCGGCGCGGCGCGGTCTCGCGCGGCGCCGACAGATGATCGAGGTCCGCCGGGAACAATAGCGCGGCCGGCACTTCGCCATGCAAGGCATCGACCACCACGGCCGCCGGACGCACCGCACGCACTGCGTCGCGGATCGCGGCGCACGCGGCGGCGTCAGTCAGATCGACCTTGCTCAGCGCCACCACGTCCGCCGCCCGGAGCTGCGAGCGCAGCAGCGCGTCGTTCAGCATCGCCGCGGGCTGCGTCGCGTCGACCACGCACAGCACCGTCTCCAGCGGCGCCACCTTCCAGATCACGGGATCCATCAGGTTGCGCACGATGTCGGCGGGATCGGCGATCCCGCTGGTCTCGATCACGATGAATTCGGGACACGGATCACGCCGCAGCAGCGTGGCGAGCGTGCGCACCAGGTCGCCTTCCAGGGTGCAGCAGATGCAGCCATTAGCCAAGCTGACCACGCCGTCGCTGGCGCCCGCGATCAGCTCGGCGTCGATATTGATCGCACCGAAATCGTTGACCACCGCGGCGATGCGCCGTCCTTGCGCATGCGCCAGCAGATGGTTGACGACCGTGGTCTTGCCCGCCCCGAGGAAGCCCGCGACCAGCAGGATCGGGACCGGCACCTCAGCCCCCCGTGATAGGCCGGCGCACCGGCCGGCCGGGACGCGCCGCGACATCCAGCACACCATCGCTGATCAGCGGCTGGCCGCTGACCACGAGATGCCGCACGCCCTCCGCCGGACGATTCATCGCCGAGAAGGTCGCGCGATCGCTCAGCGTCTCGTAGTCGAACACCACAACATCGGCGTCGGCGCCGACCTGCAGCCGGCCCTTGGCTCGCATCGCCGGCGTGCTCGCCGACAGGATCTCGGCCGGGATCAGCGCGCATTTGCGGATGCCTTCGAGCAGCGACACTTTCTTGCGCTCGCGCACCCATTCACGGATGAAGCGGGTGAAGCAGCCGGCCGAGCGCGGATGCGAGGTGGCATCGTCGGGCAGCGGCCAGGCGTCGCCGCTGTAGGGGCGGCCGTCCGACAGCGTCCACGGCATCGCGTCGGAGGCGATCGCGCCGCCCGGATACAGCACCGCCATATCGAGCAGATCGCGATGATGCGCGTTGTTCTCGATGTCGAGCACATGCCACAGCACCAAGGTCGAGGGCTCTTCGGCCTGTGCCGCCAGCAATTCCTCGCGGCTGCCGAAGCGGTGACCGTCGGTCACGCGCTGCACCGAATCGTAGCCGAGGCCGTTGCGCTCCTCGAATTTCGGATCGCTGAAGAAGGTCGCCGCCAGCACGGTCGAGCCGGTGCCGTAGGGATAGGCCTCCACCGTGATCGGCAGGCCCTGCGCCTGCGCTTTCGCGATCAGCCCAACACAGCGTTCGATATCCGTCTTGCTCGACGAGTTGAAGTGGCAGATGTGCATATGCGCGCCGGTGGCGCCGGCATAGCCGATCAGGCGGATATAGGCCTCGGCCGCGCTCTCGGGATCGATCCGCGACATGTAGGCGACGTGGGTGAAGGTCGGCACCGCATGATTCGCCGCGAGCTGGCACACCGCGGTCAATTCCTGCACGCCGGCACCCGGCGCATAGGCGTTGAGAATGCCGATGCCGATACCGCCCTCGTTCAGGCCGATCGCGAGGCGCTCCAGGATGCCGCCGACCTCGCCTTCGGTCGCGACGTTTTCGATCCAGCGGCGATCGCGCATCGCGGCACCAAACGATTCCAGCGAGCTTTCCGAATTCGAACCGGTCATCGCGCCGATGCGCGCGAAGGCCCAGTTGGCGGCGGCGCCGTAGTTCAGCACCCTGCCCTTCTCGGCCTGGCGCTTGTACCAGGACGCGACCGGCAACACGCCGGCCTCGAGGTCGAGCGAGGTCGTCACCCCGTCGAACGCCTGCATGCGGTCGGCCGGTATGGTCTGGCCATGCGCGTGCAGGTCGATGAAGCCCGGCGCCACCACGAGCCCGGTCGCGTCGATCTGCCGTTCGGAACCGCCGAGGCCGGTGCCGACCGCGGCGATCTTGCCGTCGACGACGGCGACATCGCCGATCGCGTCCATCCCGCTGGCCGGATCCACCACCCGGCCGCCGCTGATCACCAAGCCACCCATCTCGCCACTCCCCGCATTCCGAAACCGACCGGTCTCCTGTCGAGCACAGAGAAGCGCATCGCACTGATCGCAGCAAGCCGGCCAGGGTTGTGGCGACATGCTGTGACGGAATATCCGCCGCGCCGTGATGGCGATTGCAGAGTGAGGCCCTTCCTACGTTCCGGTTGCGCGCCGCGACGCCAGCCCGCGCCAGAGATCGGGGCCGGGCTTCACGCGGCTCGCCACGAGTTTCGGCGGCGTGCGGTCCTTGGCGATCGCCGCTTCGACCGCACGCTTGAGCCTGACATTGTCGATCTGCGCCAGGAAGCGCCGGATGACGGCGTCCTGATCCGCGCCCTGACCGGAGATCGCCGCGCACAGCTCCGCGGTCGTCCTGCGGAAGAAGTGGAAGGCGTCATCGGCCGCGCCGCCCAGCCGGTCGACCTCGCCGGCCACACCGAGCGCGTGCATCCGATCGTCGTCGTCGAGCGTCACTGCGAAGCGCAGCACGGCAAGCTGCCAGGCACGGACCAGCTTGCTCTCCGGTTCGGTCGCATTCTCGCGCATCAGTCGAACACCCCGTGCGCCTGACTTCCCTCGGCTGTCGAGGGAGGTCGGGCGCGGCGCGACTATCCTTGCGCGGGAATAGGTTTTCGAGGGGAGCGCGCGCCCGATTGCATAGGAATCGCATAGGCGGAGCGCGCCGAGGCCCAATTCGCTCAGATCCCCTCGAACTGCAGCCGGGCCAGCCGGGCATAGAGGCCGCCCGCGGCGACCAGTTCGGCGTGGGTGCCCTGCTCGACGATCCTGCCCTGGTCCATCACCAGGATGCGGTCGCACGACAGAACGGTCGCCAGCCGATGCGCGATCACCAGCGTAGTGCGGTGGCGCATCAGTTCCTCCAGCGCGGTCTGCACCAGCGTCTCGCTCTCGGCGTCGAGCGCCGAGGTCGCCTCGTCGAGCAGCAGCAGCGGCGCATCGCGCAGGATCGCGCGCGCGATCGCGATGCGCTGGCGCTGGCCGCCTGACAGCGTCACGCCACGCTCGCCAAGCTGGGCGTCGAAGCCTTCGGGCAGGCGGCGCAGGAATTCGCTGGCATGGGCGAGATCGGCGGCACGCTCGACCTCGGCGTCGGTCGCATCGGGCCGGCCGAACCGGATGTTCTCGCGGGCGCTTGCGGCGAACACCACGGAATCCTGCGGCACCAGCGCGATGCGCGCGCGCACCTCGGCCGGATCGGCCTGCCGGATCGGCACGCCGTCGAGCGAGATGGTGCCCGATTTCGGATCGTAGAAGCGCAGCAGCAGATGGAACAGCGTGCTCTTGCCGGCGCCGGACGGGCCGACGATCGCGACCTTCTCACCTGACCGGACCGAGAGCGACACTTCATCGACCGCAAGCGCGTTGGGCCGGGTCGGATAGGCGAAGCTGACATTGTCGAAGCCGACATCGCCGCGCGCCGGCTGCGGCAGCGCGCGCGGCGACGCGGGCGCCGCGATCTGCGGCCTGACGCGCAAGATCTCGAACAGCCGCTCGGCGGCGCCCGATGCGGCCGACACCTCGCCCCAGACCTCGCTGAGCTGGCCGAGGCCGCTCGCGGCGAACGCCGTGTAGAGAATGAACTGGCCGAGCCGGCCCGGACTGATGGTTCCGACCAGCACATCGTGCGAGCCGACCCAGAGGATCACGACGACGCTGGCGAACACGATGAAGATGACGATCAGCGTCAGCACCGCGCGCGCTTTGGTCGAGCTGCGCGCGGCTTGATAGGCCTGCTCGACCTCGCCGGCAAAACGCGTCCTGGCGAGCCGCTCGCCGGTATAGGCCTGCACGGTGCGGATCGCATTGACCAGCTCCGAGGCATAGGCGCTGGCATCGGCCAGCGTGTCCTGGGCGGTGCGCGACAGCCGCCGCACCCAGCGGCCGAACGCCACCAGCGGAATCACGATGATCGGGATCGCGAGCAGCACGAAGCCGGACAGCCGCGGGCTGGTGATCACCATCATCGCGGCGGCGCCGAAGAACAGCATCAGATTGCGCAGCGCAATCGACACCGACGCGCCGACCGCGGACTTGATCTGCGTGGTATCGGCGGTGAGCCGCGACACCAATTCGCCTGATCGCGCGGAATCGAAGAACGAGGGCGACAGCGAGATCAGATGCGCGAACACGTCGCGCCGGAGATCGGCGACAATGCGCTCGCCGATCGTCATCACGAGGTAATAGCGCGAGGCGCTGGCACAGGCGAGCACCGCGACGACCGCGATCATCACGCTGAAATAGCTGTTGATCATCGCGATGCCTTCGGGCGTGAAGCCCATGTCGATCATCCGCCGCACCGCGACCGGCACGATCAGCGTGGTGATCGCGGCGATCGTCAGCGAGATCAGCGCGAGGATCGCCCGGCCCTTGTAGCGCGCCACATAGGGCGCGAGCGCAAGCAACGGCCGCAACCGGGCACGGCTCTTCGCCGGCTCCGTGATCTGGCTCTCGATGAAGGCTTCCTCATCGAGCAACGCGTCGCGCGGAGGCTGCGGGGCGCCGCGCGGGGTCTCAAGCTGTTCGGCTACGCTCATCAATCTAGACCGGTTCTATCGCCCCCCACATAGGCCCTGTCTCTTAT